>NZ_JBHWWX010000091.1:0-1301 GCF_042730335.1 Rhodococcus sp. NPDC060084 | reverse complement strand
GGAAGCTAAGCCCCATTGCGCCGATGGTACTGCACTCGACAGGGTGTGGGAGAGTAGGACACCGCCGAACACCCGTTTGCTGGAGGCCCCCAACTGTGTTGGGGGCCTCCAGTGCTTTCTATGGACATGTTTTCATCGAATAGTGTTCATGCAAGTGATTTCGAAAAAGGGGACCCCACCTGCGGGTCCCCTTTTTCGTACTTATTGATCTTTTCCCGGTCATCACGCAGGATGCACGTTGTGACGATGAAGGCCGAGTTGTTGCGCACGGCTGTCGGACAGCCGGCGGTGGTCGACGGTGACCACGTTGCCTCCGCGCGGGCGCATGCAGAACTGATCCGGTCGGCTCGTGCCGACGTGATTGTGTTTCCAGAACTGTCCTTGACCGGGTATTACCTGGACGCCCCAGACGTCGAGTTGGATGGGGACGCTGTCGCGTTACTCGTCGAGGCCTGCCGATCGGCCGATTCGTGCGCGTTGGTCGGTGCGCCGGTGATGGAAAAAGGTCAGCGTTTCATCGCTACCCTGCGTGTCGATGGCAATGGCGTCGGGATCGCCTATCGGAAAACACATTTGCACGGTGATGAAAACAATTGGTTCGCGCAGGGGCCTGGTGCCTCGGCGATCGAGATCCATGGGTGGCGTATCGGTCTGGGCATCTGCAAGGACACCGGCACAGCTGAGCACATCCACGCGACCGCAGCCCTCGACATCGATCTGTACGCGTGCGGGGTAGTGCACCACCGATGGGAGTTGGCGGAACAGCAACGGCGTGCCGCCCATATCGGTGCCACGTGCGGAGCCTACGTAGCGATGGCGAGTTTCGCCGGTGCGACCGGAGAAGGTTTTCGGGCCACGGCAGGATGTTCGATGATCGTTTCCCCCGGCCAACGGCTGCTGGCAGTAGCCGGTTCTCTGCCCGGCGATTACGCGACAAGGGTGTTGTCGAGTCGGCCCTTCGGGACCGAACTAGACGGGTGTGAATTCGAGGTGGATCGAAGCTAGCCCGCGGAGGATGTACGTCGGCTCGTAGGTGAAGTGACGATCGTCGGCCGGCCCGTGCTTCTCCTCGGAGATCTTGATGTCTGCCATGCGGTCGAGCAGTCGTTCGATCGTGACCCGAGCTTCGACTCGCGCGAGAGGTCCTCCCGGGCAGGAATGCACGCCCCGTCCGAAAGCGATGTGTTCGCGGGCGTTGTCGCGGTCCGATAGTGCCCCGTGGAGTGGTGGACTTCGGATCGGCTCTGCAGTAGACGTAGTGATCAACGAGTCGTGCTGGATACTATGCTGTTTCGCTCGAG
>NZ_JBHWWX010000090.1:0-1416 GCF_042730335.1 Rhodococcus sp. NPDC060084 | reverse complement strand
GAAGGCGGCGTCGTAGAACTGCTGCATTTCGGGCATGGTCGAGGCGAGGCGTTTGGCGTAGCGCTCGGGTTCGGTGGCCAGGGCCCAGTCGGCGTAGGGCTCGAGGTCGGAGAACTCAGTTGGCAGCGGCATCGCGGTGCTCCTTGACGTAGTCTGCGACGGTTTTGTGGAGGTGGCGCAGGAGCATTTCCTGGTCGCAGAGGGGGAATTCGGTCACTGCGCGGGTGCCGATCATGGTTTGGGTGGCTTCGAGGGTGTTGGCGTCCTGGAGGGCGTATTCCTTGAAGGTGACCGCGGCGAGTTCCTGGGCGAGGCGTTCGCGGGCGTTCTTCGGGGGGACGAAGTACAGGCTGGCTTCGAAGATGTGCTTGTCGACGGCGGTGGGCCAGTAGTTGTAGGTCAGGTACCAGCCCGGCTCCCAGATGAGCAGGGTCATGTTGGGGAAGAACTCGAAGCTGTCCTGGCCCCAGCTGTGGAAGTTGGCGGGGTTGAGTGCCTTGGGCAGTTCGTCGAGGCCCTCGATGTCGGGCTTGTCCCAGGGTCCGAACAGGCCTGAGCGCAGAACGCGTTCGATGGGCTTGACCATATTGAGGTCTTTCGGCGGTGCCATGCCGCCCCAGGAGGAGATCATCGAGTGCGGGGGCTGGAGGTCGTAGTGCAGCGCCTCGTAGCCGTAGCCGGCGAGTTTTTCGGCTTCTTCCTTGACCGCTTGCTTCATGTGCAGGATCGGTGCGTGGTAGAACTCGGCGAAGGCGTCGATGAACAGCTTCCAGTTGGCGCCGATTTCGGAGCGGTAGCTGTAGACCTCGGTCATCTTGTCGAAGGGGTAGCCTTCGAGTTCTTTGGCGTAGTCGCCGAGGTAGTCGACCAGTGCGATGGCGTTGGGGTCGAGGTTGATGTAGATGAACCCTTCCCATGTTTCGCAGCGGACGTCTTTGAGGCCGTAGTCCTTCTTGTCCAGGTCGAAGAATTCGCCTTCTTGCTGGACGAAGGTCAGTTCGCCTTCGAGGCTGTAGCGCCAGGCGTGGTATTTGCAGGTGAACTGCTTGCAGCTGCCGGCGGTTTCTTCCTGGGGGAAGTCGTTCCAGACGAGTTTGTTGCCGCGGTGGCGGCAGACGTTGTGGAAGGCGCGGATCTTGCCGTCGTTGCCTTTGACGATGATCAGGGAGGTTCCGGGGCCGGCGGAGGGGAGTTCTTTGGTGAAGTAGCTGCCGGTGCGGGGGAGTTGTTCGACGCGTCCGACGTAGAGCCAGGTCTTTTTGAAGATGGCTTCGCGTTCGGCTTCGAAGAATTCGGGGTCGATGGAGTCGGTGTAGTCGACCGGGGCGGTACCGAGTTCGGGATAGTGCTCGGTCCAGCTTCCCTCGGCCGGTTTGGTGAAGTGGGGCAAGGCTTTCTACCTTTCGTCTTCGAACT
>NZ_JBHWWX010000089.1:0-1420 GCF_042730335.1 Rhodococcus sp. NPDC060084 | reverse complement strand
GCGCCACACCTTCGGGTGTGGCGCCCGCTGTCGTCGGCGCCGTTCCGGTTCTTCTCGAGGTGGAGCGGTTGTCACTCGTCCGGCTACGTACCGACGGGCTGTCGGGCCGGGCGGGCGATCGGCTACCGTTTGAAGGTCGACCCGCGACCGCGCGTCGCTCGATCGACCGAACTGTGGAGGTTTCCCGTGGCTGGTGGTCTCGTCGCCCTGCTGGACGACGTCGCGGCGCTCGCGAAAGCAGCAGCGGCGTCCATCGACGACGTCGGCGCAGCGGCCGGTCGCGCGAGCGTCAAGGCCGCGGGAGTGGTCGTCGACGACACCGCGGTCACTCCCCGCTACGTGCACGGATTCAGCCCGGATCGCGAACTGCCGATCATTCGCAAGATCGCGATCGGTTCCATCCGCAACAAGCTCCTGATCATCCTCCCGGTGGCGATGATCCTCAGCCAGTTCCTGCCGCAAGCGCTGCCGTACCTGCTCATCGCCGGCGGCCTGTTCCTGTGCTACGAGGGAGCGGAGAAGGTCTACGAGGCCCTCACCGGGGGCCATCACGAGGACGAGGCCGCGGACGCACCCAAGTCCGGACCGGAACTCGAAAAGACCATGGTCAACGGAGCCATCCGGACCGATCTGATCCTGTCCGCCGAGATCATGGTGATTTCGCTGTCGTCGGTCGAGTCCGAACCGTTCCTCACCAGGCTGATGGTTCTGATCGTCGTGGCGCTCCTCATCACCGCGCTGGTGTACGGCGTGGTCGCGCTGATCGTGAAGATGGACGACGTGGGACTGTCGCTCGCCCAGCGGCAGTCGTCGTTCGCTCGCCGGGTCGGCCGGGGACTCGTCGCCGCGATGCCGAAGGTGATGGCCGTGCTCACCGTCGTGGGGATCGCCGCGATGCTGTGGGTCGGCGGGCACATCCTGATCATCAATGTCGGCGAGGCCGGATTCCATTGGCCCGCCGACCGGCTTCACGATCTCGAGCACTGGTTCGGTGAACTCGTCCACGGCGGGTTCGGCGGTGTCCTGTCCTGGACTTCCGGGACCGTGGTCTCGGCCCTCGTCGGACTCGTTCTCGGGGCACTGGTGGTCCTGGTGATGCACCTGATTCCGAAGCGGAAGAAGACGTCCTCGGTGCACTGAAACTTCGGGCACTGAAACTTCGGGCACTGAAACTTCGGGCACTGAGACTTCGGTGCAGTGAAAGTTCGACGCTCCGCGTTGTGACTGTTTGAGTCCGTGCCGTCCGGTTATCCGGGGTCGGCCACGAAAGTGGTCACCGTGCCCGGTTCGCAGTCGGCCACGTGTTGCGAACCTTCCGGGAGGACCCCGTCGGCGCCTGCGTCGGCGGGGTCTTCACATGCCTGCCTTCACATGTGGGGAGCGTTCCGACAACGGCGCGGGCCCGCGTCCCGGAGGACGC
>NZ_JBHWWX010000088.1:0-1467 GCF_042730335.1 Rhodococcus sp. NPDC060084 | reverse complement strand
CGATAGTGCCCCGTGGAGTGGTGGACTTCGGATCGGCTCTGCAGTAGACGTAGTGATCAACGAGTCGTGCTGGATACTATGCTGTTTCGCTCGAGCCGGTCAACGACAACGCCGGTTCGGTAGCGTGCTGTTTGGCGGCGATCACCGCCCGGAGCTCGTCCATGCTCACATCCGAGACATACCGGCGGGTGACCTGTCACTCGTCGTGCTGCTCGATGACCACCGCGGTCGCCAACCGGAGGAATGCCGCCGGGTTCGGAAAAATCTCCACGACGTCGGCTCGACGCTTGATTTCCTTGTTCAACCGCTCAATGGGATTGTTGGACCACACCTTTTGCCAATGAGCCTTGGGGAACGCGGTGAACGCCAGCACATCGTGTTTGGCGGCTTCCATCAACGCCGCGACCTTCGGAAACGACCCGGAGAAGGTGTCGGTGACCTGATCCCACTGCTCCGCGACGGCGTCCGGGTCGGTGTGCGCGAAGATCGTCTTGACCGCCGCCATCACCGGCGGCACATGCTTGGCCGCCACCGCCGCCCGAATGTTGCGCATGAAATGCACCCGGCACCGCTGCCACGAAGAACCCGCGAACTGCTGCATCACAGCAGCTTTGAGGCCACTGTGTGCATCGGAGATCACCAGATGCACCCCCGACAGACCACGGGCCTTGAGGCTGGTGAGGAACTCGCGCCAGAACTCGTAGGATTCGCTGTCCCCGACGGCGGTTCCGAGTACCTCGCGGGTGCCGTCGATCGAGACTCCGGTGGCCACCACCAACGCCTGGGACACCACGTGCGCACCGACCCGGACCTTGAAGAAGGTGGCGTCGAGAAACACGTACGGAAAGCTCGTGTGCGTCAGCGTGCGCTCGCGGAACCGGGCGATCTCGGTGTCCAGACCAGCGCAGATCCGCGACACCTCCGACTTCGAGATCCCGGATCCGACACCCAACGCGCCGACCAGGTCGTCGACGCTGCGGGTCGACACGCCGTGCACGTAGGCTTCCATGACCACTGCGTACAGGGCCTTGTCGATGCGGCGGCGTCGCTCCAGCAAGGAGGGGAAGAACGATCCTGACCGCAGTTTGGGGATCTTGACCTCGACATCGCCGCTGGTGGTGGCCACGGTCTTCGTTCGATGTCCGTTGCGGTGCGTTATCCGGGTGTCGGTGCGTTCGTAGCGGCCGGCGCCGAGCTTGTCGGTGGCCTCGGCTTCGATCAGAGCCTGCAGGCCGGTACGGATCAGTTCGGCGAACACGCTGGCGCTGTCGGCGCCCTTGAGCGCGTGGAGCTGGGTGAGCAGTGCAGAATGATCGTGGGTCATCGCGTAGCTGCTTTCTGTGAGTCACTGTGAGAGGTAACTCGTTGATCACTACGCGATGGCCCACCCTCGGCGAGGGAGCGACACGCCGCGGACCTGGCCGGATGCGCTCAGCCGATTCCCACCACTCCCCGGGACTTACCCCG
>NZ_JBHWWX010000087.1:0-1549 GCF_042730335.1 Rhodococcus sp. NPDC060084 | reverse complement strand
GAGTCGGCGCTGCGGCGGATGGACGACATTCGTGACGTGGCTGTGGTTGCTCGTGAGAGTGAGCGTGTGGGTACCCGTGTGGTTGCGTATCTGGTGCCTGGGCCTGATGTGGTCCTCGATACCGGGGAGGTTGCATTCGAACTCGGCCGAAGTGTGCCGGCTTATATGGTGCCGTCGGCTTTTGTGGTGCTCGAGGGGTTGCCTCTCAACGCTAATGGCAAGCTGGATCGTAGGGCGTTGCCGGATCCGGTGTTCGAGGTCACGGAGTTCCGGGCTCCGGCTACCTCTGCCGAGCAGGTCGTGGCGTCGGTGTTTTCCGAGGTGCTCGGTGTCGAGCGGGTCGGGCTCGATGATGATTTCTTCGCTTTGGGTGGTAACTCGCTGATTGCGACCCAGGTGGTCGCGCGCCTGGGTGCGGCACTCGATACTCGGGTGCCGGTGCGCGTGCTGTTCGAGGCGTCCACCGTCGGGGAACTGGCGGTGCGGGTGGAGCAGGTGTCCGGTGGGGGTGTCGGGGTTCCGTTGGTTGCGCGGGTGCGTCCGGCACAGATTCCCCTGTCGTTGGCGCAGCAGCGGATGTGGTTCCTCAACCGGCTGGATCCAGAATCTGCAGTCAACAATATTCCGGTGGCGATCAGGTTGTCGGGCTCGTTGGATGTCGATGCGTTGCAGGCGGCGGTGTCGGATGTGGTCGCGCGACACGAGTCGTTGCGGACGGTGTATCCGGAGATCGACGGGGTCGGATTCCAAGAGGTCCTGCCCGCATCGGACTCGATCGTCGAGGTACGTCCGGAAACTGTCGCGGCCGACGAGGTCCCGGCACGTGTCACGGAGGTTGTGGCTGCCGGTTTCGATGTGACGCAGCAGGTTCCGATCAGGGTGCGGCTGCTGCGAATCACGCCGGAAGAGCATGTGCTGGTGGTCGTGGTCCATCACATCTCCGGCGACGGGTTCTCTATGGCGCCCCTGACCCGGGATGTGGTCGCCGCGTACGTGACACGGGTGGAGGGCAAGGAACCCGCTTGGGCCGAACTCGAGGTGCAGTACGCGGATTACACGTTGTGGCAGCGTGAGGTCCTCGGCGACGAGTCCGATCCGGAGTCGTTGCTCGCGCGGGAAACCGAGTTCTGGCGCACTGCTTTGGCGGACCTGCCGGAGGAGTCGACGTTGCCGTCCGACCGGCCCCGCCCGGCGGTGTCGAGTTACCGGGGTGCCTCGCACGGATTCACGATCGATCGGCGCGTCCGTTCCGATCTAACTGATCTCGCACGCCGCAGTGGTGCAACGGAATTCATGGTCGTGCATGCAGCTCTAGCGGTGCTGCTGTCACGGTTGAGCGCCCAGTCCGATATTGCGATCGGGACGCCCGTCGCGGGTCGTGGTGAGGCTGCGCTCGATGATCTCGTGGGTATGTTCGTCAACACGCTCGTATTGCGGACGTCGGTTGATGGTGGGGTCCCGTTCGGGGAGTTCCTCGATACCGTTCGGGGGACAGATCTCGATGCGTTCGCGCATGCGGATGTGCCGTTCGAGCGGTTGGTGGAGGTGC
>NZ_JBHWWX010000086.1:0-2080 GCF_042730335.1 Rhodococcus sp. NPDC060084 | reverse complement strand
GGCCCGGACCTTACGGTCCGGACCGACGCCTATCGTCGAGTCGAATGGATCAGGTGATCGTGATGGCGCGTTCGGGGCAACTCGCCGCAGCTTCGCGCACCGAATCCTCGTGCTCGGAAGGAACTTCCGACACGAGGGTCACGGCGTACCCGCCGTCGCTGAGATCGAACACCTCGGGGCAGAGAGCAAGACAGACCCCGTGGCCGCGGCAGGAGTCGTCGTCGACGGAAACCTTCACTTCGCGTCGGCTTCCGCGAGCGTGAAGTCCAGGTGCAGCGTCATCAGGCCGCGGAGGATGAACGTGGGCAGGTAGTCGAACTTGCGGTCGCCCTCGGGACCGTGCACCTTCTCCGAGATGGCGATCTTGCTGGTCCGCTCGAGCAGTCGCTCGAAGCCGACGCGCGCCTCGGTGCGAGCGAGCGGGGCGCCCGGGCACGCGTGGATGCCGCGACCGAAAGCGATATGGGTACGCGCGTTGCGACGGTCGAGATCGAACTCGGCCGGCTCGGAGAACTGGCGGGGGTCGCGGTTGGCGGCACCGTTCACGAGCATCATGATCGTGCCGGCCGGGACCTCGACACCGCCGACCTCGGTCGGAACCTTGGAGAGCCGGAAGTCGCCCTTGATCGGGCTCTCCAAGCGCAGCGTCTCCTCGATGAAGTTGTTGATCCGCTCGGGGTCTTCACGCAGGGTCTGCTGGAGTTCGGGGTCCTCGGCGAGGATGCGGAGCCCGGAGCTCACCAGGCGGACCGTGGTCTCCTGGCCCGCGGAGAACACGTTCGCGGCGATGCGGAGGACGTCGTCGACCGGCGGAAGCGTGCCGTCCGGGAAGGTAGCGGTGGCAAGACCGGTCAGGACGTCGTCCTGCGGGTTCGCCCGCCGGTCCTCGATGTAGGCACCGAACTTCTGGTAGAGGAACTCCATGGGGTTGAGCTTGAGCTCGGTACCCTGCGTGCTGCCGATCGAGATGCCGTCCTTCATCACCAGGTTGAGGCCCTCGATGAATTCCTGGTGGTCGCTCTCCGGGACGCCGAGCAGGTCGGCGATCACGAGCATGGCGAACGGGGCGGCGAACTCGCTGATGACCTCGCCCGAGCCCTTGGCAAGGAGGTCGTCGAGCAGCTTGTCGGCCAGGCGCCAGATGAACTCTTCGTTCTCCTTGAGGCGCTTCGGGGTGATCAGGCGCATCAGCAGGGCGCGATGGTCGGTATGCTGCGGCGGATCCATCGTCGGCAGCTGGTCGTTCATGGGCAGCTTGGGACGCGTCTCTTCGATCAGGTCCGTGATGTCGTCGCTGTCGGTGGGGAGGGGGAATCCCGAGTACGGGCCCGTCACCGAGATGCACGAAGAGAAGGTCTTTTCGTCGTTCAGGACCTGGATGGCTTCCTCGTATCCGGTGACCATCATGACGTTGTGGTGCGGCTCGCGCTTGACCGGGCAACTTTCCCGCATCGCGTCGTAGTACGGGCTCGGATCGCCCACGAGGGAGGGGTCGGTGAAGAAGTTCAGCTTCTCGAGTTCGGTCATGTTTCTTCCTCTCAGAAGAAGTGGAGCTGCGGGGGTGCGAGGAACCGGGGCCACTGTCGGGAAGACGGGTAGCCGACCAGGATCTGGTCCACATCCAACCATGTTGATCTTGACTCCGAAATTCCGGAGCTAACGTACATTTCGGACTTTGTGATAGAGGACCAGTTAGGCCACAAATATTTGTGGTGAACAACAACGCCCGCATCCGTATCCCGACCCGATGAGGGTCGGTACACGGATGCGGGCTTGTAGGCATGGGCGAAGGGTCAGATCACCGGTTCTTTGGTGATGGTGGCCCAGGCGGCGCCGCTGTCGGGGACGCGGGGTTGTTTCCAGACTTCGATGGGGAAGGACACCATGACCAGTGATTGCATCAGGTGCATGAGGCTGCGGGCGTCGTCGGGCAGGTCGTCGAGGTCGAATTTGTCGCAGTAGGTGATGGCGTCTTCGAGGCGGGTGAAGGCGGCGTCGTAGAACTGCTGCATTTCGGGCATGGTCGAGGCGAGGCGTTTGGCGTAGCGCTCGGGTTCGGTGGCCAGGGCCCAGTCGGCGT
>NZ_JBHWWX010000085.1:0-2400 GCF_042730335.1 Rhodococcus sp. NPDC060084 | reverse complement strand
ACCTGACACTGTCTCCCACCCCGATAAGGGGCGCGGGTTAGAATTTCAATACAGCCAGGGTAGTATCCCACCAACGCCTCCACCGAAGCTAGCGCTCCGGCTTCAAAGGCTCCTACCTATCCTGTACAAGCTGTACCAACATTCAATATCAGGCTGCAGTAAAGCTCCACGGGGTCTTTCCGTCCTGTCGCGGGTAACCTGCATCTTCACAGGTACTATAATTTCACCGAGTCTCTCGTTGAGACAGTGCCCAGATCGTTACGCCTTTCGTGCGGGTCGGAACTTACCCGACAAGGAATTTCGCTACCTTAGGACCGTTATAGTTACGGCCGCCGTTTACTGGGGCTTCGGTTCAAAGCTTCGCTTGCGCTAACCTCTCCCCTTAACCTTCCAGCACCGGGCAGGTGTCAGCCCCTATACTTCGCCTTACGGCTTCGCAGAGACCTGTGTTTTTGCTAAACAGTCGCCTGGGCCTATTCACTGCGGCTTCTCGGGGCTTTAACACCCTAAGAAGCACCCCTTCTCCCGAAGTTACGGGGTCATTTTGCCGAGTTCCTTAACGAGAGTTCTCTCGATCACCTTAGGATTCTCTCCTCGCCTACCTGTGTCGGTTTGCGGTACGGGCACCTCTCACCTCGCTAGAGGCTTTTCTTGGCAGTGTGGAATCAGGAACTTCGCTACTAAATTTCGCTCGCCATCACAGCTCCGCCTTAATGGAAACGGGATTTGCCTCGTTTCCGGCCTAACTGCTTGGACGCGCATATCCAACAGCGCGCTTACCCTATCCTTCTGCGTCCCCCCATCGTTCAAACGATGTATAGGTGGTACAGGAATATCAACCTGTTGTCCATCGCCTACGCCTTTCGGCCTCGGCTTAGGTCCCGACTAACCCTGAGCGGACGAGCCTTCCTCAGGAAACCTTAGGCATTCGGTGGACGGGATTCTCACCCGTCTTTCGCTACTCATACCGGCATTCTCACTTCTAAGCGCTCCACCAGTCCTTCCGGTCTGACTTCACTGCACTTAGAACGCTCTCCTACCACTGTTCGTAAGAACAGTCCGCAGCTTCGGTGATACGTTTAGCCCCGGTACATTTTCGGCGCAGAGTCACTCGACCAGTGAGCTATTACGCACTCTTTAAATGATGGCTGCTTCTAAGCCAACATCCTGGTTGTCTAAGCAACTCCACATCCTTTTCCACTTAACGTATACTTTGGGACCTTAGCTGGCGGTCTGGGCTGTTTCCCTTTTGACTACGGATCTTATCACTCGCAGTCTGACTCCCAAGAATAAGTATTTGGCATTCGGAGTTTGACTGAATTCGGTAACCCGTTGGGGGCCCCTAGTCCAATCAGTGCTCTACCTCCAATACTCTCATCTTGAGGCTAGCCCTAAAGCTATTTCGGAGAGAACCAGCTATCTCCAGGTTCGATTGGAATTTCTCCGCTACCCACACCTCATCCCCGCACTTTTCAACGTGCGTGGGTTCGGGCCTCCATTCAGTGTTACCTGAACTTCACCCTGGACATGGGTAGATCACCTGGTTTCGGGTCTACGACCTCATACTCATTCGCCCTATTCAGACTCGCTTTCGCTGCGGCTCCGTCTTATCAACTTAACCTCGCATGAAATCGTAACTCGCCGGTTCATTCTACAAAAGGCACGCCATTACCCATTAACGGGCTTTGACTACTTGTAGGCACACGGTTTCAGGATCTATTTCACTCCCCTTCCGGGGTGCTTTTCACCTTTCCCTCACGGTACTGGTTCACTATCGGTCACTAGGTAGTATTTAGCCTTGGGAGATGGTCCTCCCTGCTTCCGACGGGATTTCTCGTGTCCCGCCGTACTCAGGATCCACTCAGGAGGGAACGAAGTTTCAACTACAGGGTTTTTACCTTCTTTGACGGACCTTTCCAGATCACTTCATTTACCCCGTTCCTTTGTAACTCCGTATAGAATGTCCTACAACCCCAAGAGGCAAGCCTCTTGGTTTGGGCTATGTTCCGTTTCGCTCGCCGCTACTCAGGAAATCGCATTTGCTTTCTCTTCCTCCGGGTACTTAGATGTTTCAGTTCCCCGGGTCTGCCTTCTCATATCCTATGAATTCAGATATGGATACCACTCCATTACGAGTGGTGGGTTTCCCCATTCGGAAATCTCCGGATCAAAGCTTGCTTACAGCTCCCCGAAGCATATCGGTGTTCGTCCCGTCCTTCATCGGCTCCTAGTGCCAAGGCATCCACCGTGCGCCCTTTCTAACTTAACCGTTAAAAAGAATCACTATGTGATATCTTGTGTTACTAATTGAATGTGATGTCTACTGTTATCTAGTTTTCAAAGAACACGTTTCGAAGGAATGATCCTTCAAAACTAAACAAGACAGGGAACGTTCTGCTT
>NZ_JBHWWX010000084.1:0-2485 GCF_042730335.1 Rhodococcus sp. NPDC060084 | reverse complement strand
TGCCGTCGATGCTTGCGGTGTTCGCTGCTGTTGCGACGCGCGAGGAGTGTGTGTCGTTGCGTGTGGTTCTTGTTGCGGGTGAAGCGTTCCCTGCGGCGTTGGTCGATCAGTGTGCTGCTCTGGGTTTGCCGCGGTTGCACAATTTGTATGGTCCGACCGAGGCGACGGTGCATGTCACGGCGCGGTCGGTCGAGGTGGGTGTGGCGGGTGCGGTGCCGATCGGGGCGCCTGTGTGGAATACCCGGGCCTATGTTTTGGATCAGCGGTTGGTGCCGGTGCCGGTGGGTGTTGTGGGTGAGTTGTATCTGTCGGGTGTGCAGTTGGCTCGTGGGTATGTGGGTCGGCCGGATTTGTCGGCGGAGCGTTTTGTGGCGTCGCCGTTCGGTGTGGGGGAGCGTCTTTATCGCACGGGTGATGTGGTGCGGTGGAGTGCTGATGGTGAGTTGGTGTATGTCGGTCGTTCCGATTTTCAGGTGAAGTTGCGGGGGTTGCGGATCGAGCTCGGTGAGATCGAGGCGGCGTTGGTGTCGCATGATTCGGTCGCGCAGGCTGCGGTGGTGGTGTCGGCGTCGGGTGTCGGGGATCAGCTTGTGGGGTATGTGGTGCCGGCTGTGGGGGCCGTGGTGGATCGTGATGGGTTGGCGGGGTTCATTTCGGGGTTGTTGCCTGCGTATATGGTGCCGTCGGTGTTTGTGGTGCTCGATGAGTTGCCGCTCAACAGCAGTGGGAAGCTCGATCGGAAGGCGTTGCCTGCGCCGGTGTTCGAGGCTCGGGAGTTCCGGGCGCCGCAGACTGCCGTCGAACAGGTTGTGGCGTCGGTGTTTTCGGAGGTGCTCGGTGTCGAGCGGGTGGGGCTCGATGATGATTTCTTCGCCTTGGGTGGTAACTCGCTGATTGCGACCCAGGTGGTGGCTCGTCTGGGTGCGGCGTTGGGTACTCGGGTGCCGGTGCGGGTGTTGTTCGAGGCGGCCACTGTCGGGGAGCTGGCGGGGCGGGTGGAGCAGGTGTCCGGTGGGGGTGCCGGGGTGCCGTTGGTTGCGCGGGTGCGGCCGGCGCAGGTGCCGTTGTCGTTGGCGCAGCAGCGGATGTGGTTCCTGAATCGGTTGGATCCGGGGTCGGCGGTCGACAACATTCCGGTGGCGATCAGGTTGTCGGGATCGTTGGATGTCGATGCGTTGCAGGCAGCGGTGTCGGATGTGGTGGCGCGGCACGAGTCGTTGCGGACGGTGTATCCGGAGATCGACGGAATCGGATTCCAGAAGATCCTGCCTGTCTCGGACTCGATCGTCGAGGTGCGCGTCGAAGACGTGAGCGTCGAGGACGTGCCCGGGCGGGTCGGCAAGATCCTGGGGGCCGGTTTCGATGTCACGCAGCAGGTTCCGATCCGGGTGCGGTTGCTGCGGGTCACGCCGGACGAGCATGTGCTGGTGGTGGCGGTCCATCACATTTCGAGCGACGGGTTCTCGATGGGACCGTTGACCCGGGACGTGGTGACGGCGTATACGGCGCGGTCCGCGGGCCGGAACCCGGAGTGGTCGGCTTTGGAAGTCCAGTACGCGGATTACACGTTGTGGCAGCGCGAAGTCCTCGGCGACGAGTCGGATCCGGAGTCGCTGCTCGCGCGGGAAACGGAGTTCTGGCGTGCTGCTTTGGCGGATCTGCCGGAGGAGTCGACGTTGCCGGGGGATCGGCCTCGTCCGGTGGTGTCGAGTTACCGGGGTGCCTCGCACGGTTTCGTGATCGATGGTCGCGTCCGGGCGGGTATCACCGATCTTGCACGTCTCAGTGGTGCAACGGAATTCATGGTCGTCCATGCTGCGTTGGCGGTGTTGCTGTCGCGGTTGGGTGCGCAGTCCGATGTTGCGATCGGGACGCCGATCGCGGGGCGTGGTGAGGCTGCGCTGGACGATCTGGTGGGTATGTTCGTCAATACGTTGGTGTTGCGGACGTCGGTTGATGGTGGGGTGTCGTTCGGGGAGTTCCTCGATGAGGTCCGCCGGGTGGATCTCGACGGGTTTGCGCATGCGGATGTGCCATTCGAGCGGTTGGTGGAGGTGCTCGATCCTGCGCGTTCGCAGGCGCGTCATCCGTTGTTCCAGGTGATGTTGACGTTCCAGAATATGGCGGCTGCGGAGCTCGAGTTGCCGGGGTTGAGTGTGTCGGGTGTCGACTTCGATGCGCAGATCGCGAAGTTCGATCTGCAGGTGACCGTCTCCGATCTGGCCGGGTCGGGTGAGCAGTCGCAGGGTTTCGGCGTCGAGTTCACGTATGCGACCGAGCTTTTCGATGCCGCAACGGTGGAGGGTTTTGCGGAGCGGTTCGTGCGGATCCTCGAGTCGGTGGTGTCCGATCCGTCGTTGCGGGTGGGGGATATCGATCTGCTGGGCGCCGATGAGCGTAGTGCGGTGCTCGAGCGGTGGAACGATACGGCGCGTCCGGTGCCGGATGGGACGTTGCTGGACCGGTTCGATGCGCAGGTCGCGTC
>NZ_JBHWWX010000083.1:0-2752 GCF_042730335.1 Rhodococcus sp. NPDC060084 | reverse complement strand
CCTTCCAAGGTTCGGGGCCCCACTCGTGTGCAGGGACGCTAACGCTTCCCTCCCCCACCGGCGGCGTGCATCCCCCAGCCCGCCAGCAGTGCGGCTTCCATCGCGGCGTCGAGCAGGTAGGTCTTGGGGATCCTGCCTGCCGGCACGTAGATCAGGTCCACGGCCAGGAGGGTCGCGGCTGTGGCCACGCCGACCCGTCGAGCATGGCGGTGCCCTTCGGGACTGTCCTCGGCCCGCAATTGCGCGATCCCGTTGCCCACTAGGAGCCCGGCGACGGTGTATTGCAGCCACCGATCCACCTTCGCCCCGAAAACGGCTTCGAAACTCTGCCTGTGTACAAGGGGCCACAGCCCTCCGGCGACATTCAGCGAGCCGTGAAGCCGGGCGAGGCGGTGGCCGAGTGTGTCGCTACCCGGTGCGATCGTTGTCATCGTGGTGCCTTCCCCCCGCGGAGCCGCTCCCCGGCGGCCCTGTACGTCACTCGGGATCGGTCTCCTCGGGATCGTCTTCCCCTTCGGCCTGGTCCGGCTGCAGGGGTGCGCCGGACCGGAGATTCTCTGGATCGGCGTCCGGATCCTGGCTGGGGTCGTAACGGTCTGCGGGTCCTTCGGTGCTGTTCATGGATATCGGGTTTCCGATGCCCGGCCCGCCAAACCCAGGCCCGCCGAACCCGGGCGCCGGTCCGACCCGTTCGCTGTGTGTCAGCGCCGCCGGGCGAGTCCCTTGGAGACCGTCCGCTTCGACACCGTCCGTATCGCGACGCCGAGTCCCGCACCGAGAGCCAGGAGCCACGGCGCGCCGACGAGGATCGGATCGAGCCACTGGTGGGACTTGTCGACTCGCGTGCTCTTCGCACGCTCCGCCGGTCCGTTATGGGTGAACTCCGCCCGGACTCCCGTTTCCGTCACCGGGTTGTCCGGTCGCCCGGAAACGAAGGAACGCAGATGCGACTCGACCGCGTCGACACGATCGGCACCGAGCAGCAGGAGCCAGTGCGCGGCACGGCCTTCACTGAAACGGCGGTAGGCGTACTTGCGGATCATTCCGGACAGGCCCTTGGGCGGGCACGCCGTGCCGAAGACCGGGGTGACGAAGGCATGCTCGACGGATCGTTCCCGTGGCCACCTCTCCTCCTGTCGCTCGGGGAAGGTCCATCGCGCACCCGATGCCTCGGGGTCGAAGCGCTCTTTCGGTACCGACGGACGGTCCGCGGGATCGATGTCCACACCCCATCCGGGAATACGTGCGCGCAACGCATCGGCGTCCGGCGGCTGTGGCGCGCTCGGGACGTAGGCGGTCGGAAGTTCGTGTTCTGCCATCACGCAGCCCTCTCATCCGGCATCCGGCACGATGACCGGCTTGATGCACTCGTCGAGTTTCGCGGAGAAGATGTGGAATCCCTCGGCGATGTGTTCCAGCGGAATCCTGTGCGTGACAAGCTCGTTGGGCTTGATGTAACCGTTGCGAATATGTTCGAACAAACGCGGCCACTGGCGTTTGACCGGGCACTGATTCATCCGCAGCGTCAAACCCTTGTTCATCGCGTCGCCGAATTTGACGGCACTGAACATCGGCCCGTACGCCCCCATGACCGAGACCGTTCCGCCCTTGCGGACCGAGTCGATCGCCCAGTTCAATGCGATAGGTGATCCACCCTGCAACTTGAACTTCGCCGACGTCACGTGCTGGAGGAAGTTGCCGTCGGCTTCCGCGCCTACCGCATCGATGACCACATCGGCCCCGAGATAGTCGGTGGCCTTCTTCATCTGCACGACGATGTCGTCGTATTCCGCGAAGTTGTAGGTCTCGGCGTGAGCGAAGGTGCGTGCTTTCTCGAGTCGATACTCGAGGTGGTCGATCACGATGACTCGGCCGGCGCCCATGAACCACGAACTCTTCGCGGCGTACAGCCCTACCGGGCCGGCCCCGAAGACCACGACGGTGTCGCCCTCGGTGATGTCACCCAACTGGGCACCGAAATAGCCTGTCGCCAGCGCGTCGGTGCACATCAGCGCGTCTTCGTCGTCCATCCATTCCGGGATCGGTTCGGGCCCGACGTCGGCGAACGGCACTCGCACGAATTCCGCCTGGCCTCCGTCGTATCCGCCGCAGGTGTGCGAGTAGCCGTAGATGCCGCCCACTGCCGTGGCATTCGGATTGACGTTGTGGCAGTTGGAATACAGCCCGCGTGCACAGAAGTAGCAGGATCCGCAGTACACGTTGAACGGCACCATCACCCGGTCTCCGGGCGTCAGATTGCGGACCGACGGCCCGACCTCGTGCACCACGCCGATGAACTCGTGACCGAAGGTCATCCCGACACGCGTGTCGGGCATCATGCCGTGGTACAGGTGCAGGTCCGAACCGCAGATAGCCGCTCTCTGCACGCGCACGATCGCATCGTTCGGGTGCTCGATACGCGGGATGTCCTTCTCTTCCACCCGGACCTTGTAGGGCCCTCGGTACACCATCGCTTTCAAGTCGCCTCCCGGGTCTCCTCGTGGTTCGTGGCACGCGGGTACCCCCTCGGATACGTCCGATGCACGACCGGGCCGATCAGTTCCGGGGAGATCTCACGATCTCGGAGGTTTGGTCGCGTTTCGCGGTGGCACCTCCCCACCGCAGGACTCAGAAGTCCCGACACGAAAGGGAGAGAATTGTTCCGTCACACAGATCACCTCCAGTTCGACGTCAAACCCGAGAAGCCCGATCCCGTCTACGCCCGCAAACTCCAAGAACTCATCGGCGGCGC
>NZ_JBHWWX010000082.1:0-2906 GCF_042730335.1 Rhodococcus sp. NPDC060084 | reverse complement strand
GATGCGCGGGTCAATCGGCTTGCGCGGTATCTGATCTCGCGGGGTGTGGGTCCGGAGACGACGGTGGGGCTGGCGGTGCGCCGGTCGTTGGATCTTCTTGTGGGGATGTATGCGATCGTGCGGGCGGGTGGCGCCTATGTGCCGATCGATCCGGATCATCCGGCCGATCGGATTCGGCATGTGCTCGATATTGCTGATCCGGTGTGTCTGGTGACGACGGCCCGTGATGGGTTCGAGGTGCCGTCCGGGGTGGATGTCGAGGCGATAGAGATCGATCGGCTGGATCTGGAAGGGTTCTCTGCCGAGCGGATCGGTGACGACGAGCGGCGCAGTGTCCTGCGCCCGGACAACACGGCGTATGTGATTTTCACGTCGGGTTCGACGGGGCGGCCGAAGGGTGTGGCGGTTTCGCATGGGGCGATCGTCAATCGTCTCGAGTGGATGCAGCACGAATACTCGCTCACCCGAGATGATGTGGTGTTGCAGAAGACGCCGTTTACGTTCGATGTGTCGGTGTGGGAGTTTTTCTGGCCGTTGGGTGTGGGTGCGCGGTTGGTGGTTGCTGCTCCGGACGGTCATCGGGATCCGGTGTATCTGGCGACGGTGATGGCGGAGCGCAGTGTGTCGGTGGCGCATTTTGTGCCGTCGATGTTGGCGGTGTTCGTGGCGGAGGCGTCGGTGGGGGCGGCGTCGTCGTTGCGGTTGGTGTTCGCTTCGGGTGAGGCGTTGCCCGCGTCGGTGGCGGGCCGGTTGATGTCGGTGCTGCCGGGGGTGCGGTTGCACAATTTGTATGGTCCGACCGAGGCCGCGGTGGACGTGACGTTCCACGAGGTGATCGATGCTGACGTGGTGTCGGTGCCGATCGGTGCGCCGGTGTGGAATACGCAGGTGTTTGTGCTCGACAGCCGACTCGCGCCGGTGCCGGTGGGTGTGGCGGGTGAGTTGTATCTGTCGGGTGTGCAGTTGGCTCGTGGGTATGTGGGTCGGCCGGATTTGTCGGCGGAGCGGTTTGTGGCGTCGCCGTTCGGTGTGGGTGAGCGTCTTTATCGCACGGGTGATGTGGTGCGGTGGAATGCCGATGGGGAACTGGAGTACATCGGTCGTTCCGATTTTCAGGTGAAGTTGCGGGGGTTGCGGATCGAGCTCGGTGAGATCGAGGCGGCGTTGGTGTCGCACGATTCGGTCGCTCAGGCTGCGGTGGTGGTGTCGGCCTCGGATCTCGGGGATCAGCTCGTGGGGTATGTGGTGCCTGTTGTGGGGGCCACGGTGGATCGCGGCGAGTTGGCGGGGTTTGTTTCGGGGTTGTTGCCGGGGTATATGGTGCCGTCGGTCTTGATGGTGCTCGATGAGTTGCCGGTGGGTTCGTCGGGCAAGCTGGACCGCAAGGCGTTGCCCGCTCCGGTGGTGGAGGTTCGTGAGTTCCGGGCGCCGCAGACTGCTGTCGAGCAGAGTGTGGCGTCGGTGTTCGCCGAGGTGCTCGGTGTCGAGCGTGTCGGTGCGGACGATGATTTCTTTGCGCTGGGTGGTAACTCGTTGATCGCGATGCAGGCGGTCGCGCGCCTGAGTGCCGCACTCGATACGCAGGTGCCGGTGCGGGTGTTGTTCGAAGCCTCGACCGTCGAAGCGCTTGCGGGTCTACTCGAGTCGTCGTCGTTTGCGGGTCGCGTGCCTCTTGTGGCCGGCTCTCGTCCGGCGCAGATTCCGTTGTCGTTGGCGCAGCAGCGGATGTGGTTCCTCAACCGGCTGGATCCAGAATCTGCGGTGAACAACATTCCGGTGGCGATCAGGTTGTCGGGATCGTTGGATGTCGACGCGTTGCAGGGCGCGGTGTCGGATGTGGTGGCACGGCACGAGTCGTTGCGGACGGTGTATCCGGAGGTCGACGGGGACGGTTTCCAGAAGGTGCTCGGTGCCGGCGACGCGGTCGTGGAGGTGGGTGTCGAAGACGTCGCTGCCGAGGATGTGGCGGTGCGGGTCGCCGAGATTGCGGGCGCCGGTTTCGATGTGACGCAGCAGGTTCCGATCCGGGTGCGGTTGCTGCGGGTCGCGCCGGACGAGCACATTCTGGTTGTGGTGGTTCATCACATTTCCGGTGACGGGTTCTCGATGGGACCGTTGACTCGTGATGTGGTGACGGCGTATGCGGCGCGGGCTGCAGGCGTGGACCCGGGGTGGTCGGCGCTCGAGGTGCAGTACGCGGATTACACACTGTGGCAGCGTGAGGTCCTCGGCGACGAGTCGGATCCGGAGTCGCTGCTTGCGCGGCAAACCGAGTTCTGGCGTACTGCTTTGGCGGATCTGCCGGAGGAGTCGACGTTGCCGGCGGATCGGCCTCGCCCGCTGGTGTCGAGTTACCTGGGCGCCTCGCACGGTGTCACGATCGACGGACGTATCCGTTCGGGTGTAGCCGATCTCGCACGACGCAGTGGCGCAACCGAATTCATGGTGGTGCATGCTGCTCTGGCGGTGTTGCTGTCGCGGTTGGGTGCGAGTTCCGATGTTGCGATCGGCACGCCGATCGCGGGGCGTGGTGAGGCTGCGCTCGACGATCTGGTAGGCATGTTCGTCAACACCCTCGTATTGCGCACTTCCCTCGACGGTGCGGTCCCGTTCGGGGAGTTCCTCGATACCGTTCGGGGGACAGATCTCGATGCGTTCGCGCATGCGGATGTGCCGTTCGAGCGGTTGGTGGAGGTGCTCGATCCTGCGCGTTCGCAGGCGCGTCATCCGTTGTTCCAAGTGATGCTGACTTTCCAGAATTTGGCGGACGCGCATCTCGAACTGCCGGGCCTGAGTGTCTCGGGTGTCGACTTCGACACGGCGATCGCGAAGTTCGATCTGCAGGTGACCGTCACCGATCTGGCCGGGTCGGGTGAGCAGGGTTTCGGTATCGAGTTCACGTATGC
>NZ_JBHWWX010000081.1:0-3262 GCF_042730335.1 Rhodococcus sp. NPDC060084 | reverse complement strand
GGCTCACAGCGACAAGTCGCTGTGAGCCGGGCCTGTCGCGGTCGACCGGTCGCTGCACCCTCGTCGACGGGACAGCGGTCCGCGTACAGCCGAGTCCACCTGCCCGGCGATATGTCGTCGCGGGGCGGGTGGACTCGGTGGATCTACTGCATACCCGCTGCAAAGCGGTGTGACGGGACGAAGACCCGCACGCCGGCTCGACCGGGTGACGAGATCAGCAGTCGAAGTACAGCTGGAACTCGTACGGGTGCGGGCGCAGGTTGACCGGCGCGATTTCCTGCTCACGCTTGAGCGAGATCCAGGTCTCGATCAGGTCGGTGGTGAACACGCCACCCTCGGTGAGGTACTCGTGGTCGGCCTCGAGGCGGTCGATGACCGCGTTGAGCGACGTCGGAGCCTGCGGGATGTTCTTGGCCTCCTCCGGCGGAAGCTCGTAGAGATCCTTGTCGACCGGAGCCATCGGCTCGATCTTCTTCTTGATGCCGTCCAGGCCGGCCATCATCTGCGCGGCGAAGTTCAGGTACGGGTTACCCGAGGAGTCGGGCGCGCGGAACTCGAGGCGCTTGGCCTTCGGGTTGTTGCCCGTGATCGGGATACGGACCGCGGCCGAACGGTTGCGCTGGCTGTAGACGAGGTTGATCGGCGCCTCGTAGCCCGGCACCAGACGGTGGTACGAGTTGATCGTCGGGTTGGTGAACGCGAGCAGCGACGGCGCGTGGTGCAGGATGCCGCCGATGTACCAGCGGGCGAGGTCGGACAGACCCGCGTAGCCGGACTCGTCGTGGAACAGCGGCTTGCCGTCCTTCCACAGCGACTGGTGCACGTGCATGCCCGAGCCGTTGTCGCCGAAGAGGGGCTTCGGCATGAAGGTGGCGGTCTTGCCGTTCTTCCACGCGGTGTTCTTGACGATGTACTTGAACAGCTGCAGGTCGTCGGCAGCCGAGAGCAACGTGTTGAACTTGTAGTTGATCTCCGCCTGTCCGCCGGTGCCGACCTCGTGGTGGGCGCGCTCGAGCTCGAAGCCCGCGAGCTGCAGGTTGGTGGAGATCTCGTCGCGCAGGTCCACGTAGTGGTCGTACGGCGCGACGGGGAAGTAGCCGCCCTTCGGGCGAACCTTGTAGCCGCGGTTCGGGGTGCCGTCGGCGTTGTAGTCCACACCGGTGTTCCAGGCGCCGGAGATGGAATCGACCTCGTAGAACGAGCCGTTCATCTTGGAGTCGTAGGACACGGAGTCGAAGATGTAGAACTCGGCCTCGGCGCCGAAGTACGCGGTGTCGGCGATGCCGGTGCTGACCAAGTACTCCTCGGCCTTGCGCGCGACGTTGCGGGGGTCGCGGGAGTACGACTCGCGAGTGAAGGGGTCGTGGACGAAGAAGCTCACGTTGAGCGTCTTGGCGGCACGGAAGGGATCGATGCGCGCAGTGGTCACGTCCGGAAGCAGGAGCATGTCCGACTCGTGGATGGACTGGAAGCCACGCACGGACGAGCCGTCGAAGGCCAGGCCGTCCTCGAAGACGTCCTGATTGAACGCCTTCGCCGGGATCGAGAAGTGCTGCTCGATGCCGGGCAGGTCGGTGAAGCGGATATCCACGTACTCGACGTTTTCGTCCGCGATGTACTTGATGACCTCTTCGGCCGTGGTGAACGCCACGCTTGTGCTCCTTCAGTCGGTGCGCGCCATGGTGCTGGGGCGCCTGCGTCGGATCAGACGGTATGGACCTGGTGTTGCCCGCCCATCAAACCTATGTTTCGACGGTGTTACGGCTCGCATTGCCCCTGCTGTCAGGGCAGAAACGTGGTAGAGGTCACCGCCGGTGCATGGGATCATGGTGATCCGCAGCGACCAGCCTATCCTGGACGTATGGCACGTATGACGGGCAGTTGGCTTTCCGGACCTTCCGCGGCGCTCCCGAAGGGGCAGCAGGAAGAGCAGGCGTACTCCGGCGAACTGCTCGGTCTTCCCCAGCACGGACCCGGGTCTCTCGTGTCGACGGCGCGCCGCGTGCTGGCACTGTCGCTCGACTGGTTCCTGTCGATGGCGATCGCGGCGAGCCTGGTCGGCGAGAACCCGCTCGAAAGCTCCCGCCTCTCGGGATACACGTTGATCATCTGGTTCGTCGTCGGCGTCGTGACCGTCGCGCTGTTCTCGTTCACCCCCGGCCAGTTCCTCGCCGGCGTGCGCGTGGCTCGCGTGGACGCGCCCGTCCGGGTCGGTATCGTCCGGGCGCTCGCACGCCAGATGCTGATCGTGTTCGTCGTCCCCGCGACCGTCACCGACGTCGACGGCCGCGGCCTGCACGACCGCGCGACCGGTACCGCGATCGTCCGCGCCCGCTAGACGTCCCTGACCGCACCGAAAAGCCGCCCCGATCAGTGGATCGAGGCGGCCTTTGCGTGGAACGGAGGGAATGCGGGGTCAGCGGCGACGGATCGTGCGCTGCACGCTGCGCATCTTCGCGCCGGCGGGCAGCGGACCCTTCGGCATGGCCGGTCCGGTCTTCTTGGTGCTCAGCGCCGAGAGACGACCCTCGATGGTGTCCATACGCTTGGTGTCGATGTTGCGGGGAAGCTTCGACAGGTGCTTCTGGAGCTGCGAGAGCTTGACCTGTCCTTCGTCGTTTCCGACGATCACTTCGTAGATCGGCGTGTCGCCGACGAGGCGGGAGACGCGCTTCTTCTCCTGAGCCATGAGGCCCCGGACCCGGCCGGGGTTGCCTTCACCGACGAGAATGACGCCGGGGCGGCCGATGACGCGATGGACCGCGTCGAGCTGCGTCGTCCCCGCGACCGCCTGGGTGACGCGCCATGCGCCCTGAAGGTTGTCCAGTGCCCAGGCTGCTGCGCCGGCCTGTCCGTCGGCCTTCGTGTACACCGACTTCTGGACGCGGCGCCCGAAGATGATGAACGCGAGAAGCACGCCCACGAGAATTCCGATGGGCAACAGGAACCACTGGATCCCGAAGATCAAACCGATGAGGAAGAACACGACGATCGATGCGACGAGCGTCCCGATCATCCACGGAAGGAGAAGCTTGTCTTCCTTGCGCTGAATCTGGAACGCCTGCCACAACTGGCCGCGACGCTCCTTCGACGCCTGCTTCCGTGCGGCTTTCGCCGCAGCCTTCGCTTCCTTGTCGCTGCTACTGCCCTTGGCCATACCCACAAGGATACGGCCCCGGTGGTGGCGCATTCGCCACCACCGGGGCCGGCCGGGCAGCGGCGCCGGTCCCGGGCGGGGGCGACCGAAACGCGGGCGGGCCGC
>NZ_JBHWWX010000080.1:0-3793 GCF_042730335.1 Rhodococcus sp. NPDC060084 | reverse complement strand
CCTCCTCGAGGTGCCGGGCTGCCGTCGTTCGGGCGTGGGGACGCCGGAACGGCCGTGAGCAATCCGCCGACGGGGGCCGGGTCCACGTCCCATACTTGCCCAATGTCGCTCTCGGCAGCTGTCAGCCGGATTCCCGGCATCGCCACGGCACGCAGGTACCAGCGCGGATGGCTGCGGACCGACATCACTGCGGGTTTGGTGGTCAGCGCACTGCTCGTGCCCACCGGCATGGGATATGCGGCAGCCGCGGGACTGCCTGCCCACATGGGCATGTACGCCACAATCGTGCCGATGCTGGTGTACGCGCTCGTCGGTCCGTCGCGCATCCTCGTGGTCGTTCCGTCTTCCGCCCTGGCACCGCTGATCGCGGCGGCGGTCGTCCCCCTCGCCGCGGCAGGAGATCCCTCCCGCGCGGTGGCGCTAGCCGGTCTACTCGCCCTGATAGTCGGAGTTCTGCTGTTGTTCAGCGGGATTCTGCGCCTCGGATTCATCACAGAACTGCTGTCCAACCCCATCAGGGTCGGATTTCTCAACGCTATCGCTCTGATCGTGATCGCGAGCGAGGTCCCGCACCTACTCGGTGCGAATACCCGGCCGGCCGACCTTTTCACGAACCTCAGGAATGCTGCGGACGCGGTGCGCGGGGGTGCGCTCGGATCGCTCGCCTTCCTCCTCGGCGGCGCTACCCTGATCCTGATCGTGGTGATGCAGGTGCTGTGGCCACGAGCTCCGGGCATCCTCGTCGGGGTCGTCGTGGCCACCGGGGTGACAGCCGCTTTCGGGCTGGGCGACAAGCTCGAGACGGTGGGCGCGCTCCCGTCGGGGCTCCCGGGCCCGGCCCTCGGCGGGCTCGCGTGGAGCGACGTCGCGACCCTGGTCGGCCCCGCTGTCGCGATCGCCATCATCGGTTTCGCCGACACCTCCGTCGTGTCCCGCGCTTTCTCGTCCGCGCGCGGTGAGGAGGTGAACGGAAGCTCCGAGATGCGGGCGCTCGGCGTCGCGAACCTCGCGGCCGGTGTCACAGGCGGGTTCCCGGTGTGCGGTAGCGGAAGCCGCACGCCTGTCGTCCAACGCGCGGGCGCGCACACACAACTCGCCGGAGTGGTGGGAGCACTGACGGTCCTTGCCTTCCTCCTGCTCGCACCCGGCGCGACGGGCAACCTTCCGCGTTCTGCGCTCAGCGCCGTCGTCATCGTCGCTGCGAGCGCGCAGTTCAAACTCGCCAAGATCAGGCATCTGTGGCAGGTGGCCAAGATCGAATTCGGTTTGTGTATAGCGGCATCCGTCGCTGTCATCCTCGCGGGCGTGCTGCGAGGCGTACTGATCGCGATCGCGCTGTCGCTGATGGCGTTGGTGATCCAGGCCTGGCGGCCTCACCGCGCCGAACTCGTCGAAGTCCCCGGAATCGCCGGATATCACGACAGGGAGCGCCATCCCGAAGGCCACCGGATCAGAGGGCTCCTCCTGGCACGGTTCGACGCACCGCTGTTCTTCGCGAACGGCTCGATTCTCACGGGATATGTGCGCGCACTCGTACAGGAGCGATCGGATCGGGTGGAGTGGGTGATCCTCGTGGCGCAGCCGATCACCGATCTCGACACGACGTCGGTCGAAGAGATCGAGCGGCTCGATGAATACTTGTCCCACAACGGAATTCGACTCGTTTTCGCGGGATTGGAGGGCCAGGAGAGGGACAAGCTGCTGCGCATGCAATCGGCGAACCGTTTCCACCGGGAACGGTTCTATCCCACGACTCGTGCCGCCGTGATCGCCTTCCGGCACCGGCACGACACCGGTATCACGCAGCGGACAATTCGTGCGCGTCCGGACATTTCGCCGACGGGAACCACCGGACGGAGTGCACGGCGGAGGCCGCGCCCGGTGCCGGGCGCCAGGCATCTGCGGCGGCGGCACTGAGGTATCCGCGACCTCTTTCGACCGGTTATCGGTCGGGCTCAGGATCGCGTGGGGGGACTCCACCCCGCTCCGGTGTACCCCGGTGGGCGATCCCGGTGGGTCCGTAGTGGGGGCAGGGGCACTAAACTGTGTGCGGTCGCGGGTGAACGCGCCTTCCGACAGGCGTCGGCGCCGCCGACCACCCACACATTCACGACACAGGGAGTCCACACGTGAGCCAGAATGGCCGTCCAGTAGTCCTGATCGCCGACAAGCTTGCGCAATCGACCGTCGATGCGCTCGGTGACGGTGTCGAGGTGCGCTGGGTGGACGGCCCGGACCGCCCGGCGCTGCTCGCCGCCGTGCCCGACGCGCATGCGCTGCTCGTCCGGTCCGCAACGACTGTCGACGCAGAGGTGCTCGCCGCCGCGACCAACCTGAAGATCGTCGGCCGCGCAGGTGTGGGTCTCGACAACGTCGACATCGCCGCCGCCACCGAGCGCGGCGTGATGGTCGTCAACGCTCCGACGTCCAACATCCACTCGGCCGCTGAGCACGCTGTCGCGCTGCTGCTCTCGACCGCGCGCCAGATCCCGGCCGCCGACCGCACGCTGCGCGAGAAGACCTGGAAGCGCTCGAGCTTCAACGGCACCGAGATCCTCGGCAAGACCGTCGGCGTCGTCGGCCTCGGCCGGATCGGTCAGCTCTTCGCGCAGCGCCTCGCCGCGTTCGAGACCGACATCATCGCGTACGACCCGTACCTGCCCGCAGCGCGTGCGGCACAGCTGGGGATCGAACTGGTCGACGTCGACGAACTCGTCGCGCGGGCCGACTTCATCTCCGTGCACCTGCCCAAGACCAAGGAAACCGCCGGTCTGCTCAACGCGGAGCGTCTTGCCAAGACCAAGGACGGCGTGATCATCGTCAACGCCGCTCGCGGCGGTCTCATCGACGAAGGCGCACTGTACGACGCGCTCGTCTCCGGCAAGGTCCGCGCCGCGGGGCTCGACGTCTTCAACTCCGAGCCGTGCACCGATTCGCCGCTGTTCGATCTCGACAACGTGGTCGTCACCCCCCACCTCGGGGCATCCACCTCCGAGGCCCAGGACCGGGCGGGCACCGACGTCGCGAAGAGCGTGCTGCTCGCACTCGCCGGCGAGTTCGTGCCGGACGCCGTGAACGTCTCCGGTGGCCCGGTCGGCGAAGAGGTCGCGCCGTGGCTGGAACTGGTCCGCAAGCTCGGCCTGCTCGCCGGCACCCTCTCGCCCGAGGCAGTCCAGAACGTGCAGGTCGTCGCGAGCGGCGAACTCTCGTCCGAGAACGTCGAGATCCTCGGACTCGCTGCGCTGCGGGGCCTGTTCTCGGCCAGCAGCGACGAGCCCGTCACCTTCGTCAACGCACCGCAGCTCGCCGAGCAGCGCGGCGTGACCGTCGAGGTCGAGAAGGTCAGCGAGGCGCAGACCCACCGCAGTGCCGTCGAGGTGCGCGCCGTGGCCGCCGACGGTCACGTCACGCAGGTCGCGGGTGCGCTCACCGGCCTGCAGCAGGTCGAGAAGATCGTCAACATCAACGGACGCAGCTTCGACCTGCGTGCCGAGGGCCACAACTTCATCGTGCACTACCAGGATCGCCCGGGTGTCCTCGGAACACTCGGCACCGTTCTCGGTAACGCCGGTATCGACATTCAGGCCGCCGCACTGAGCCAGGATGCCGAAGGCCCGGGCGCGACCGTCATCCTGCGCGTGAACCGCGTCGTGGGTGACGCCGAGGTCGCGCAGATCGTCGAGCAGCTCGACGCACGCGTCGCGCAGGTCGACCTGTCCTGATCGTTTCCGGGGCGTCTACGGGCGCCCTCGGGCCCAGCATCGTCCGGTGGCCGCGACCGTCTCAGCACGGT
>NZ_JBHWWX010000079.1:0-3822 GCF_042730335.1 Rhodococcus sp. NPDC060084 | reverse complement strand
GGAGTGGCCACGACCGTCTGTTGTCGTGCGTGTGGTGCCTAGACCTCGACGGGGTACGCCGGTTCCTGGATCTGCGGAACGATGCGCTCCTCGACGAAGATGCCGTGCCAGATCATGAACACCAGCACGGTCCACAGCCGGCGGCTGTGGTCGACCGTGCCGACGCGATGATCGTCGAGCATCTTCGTCACCGCGGCCTTGTCGATCAGGTGGTCGGTGCCGGACTCGGCGATCACCTGGTGCGCCCAGTCGAACAACTCGGTGCCGGCGAGCCAATGCCGCAGCGGCACCGGGAACCCGAGCTTCGCGCGGTGCAGGACATGGGACGGGACGATGCCCTCGAGCGATTTACGCAGCGCGTACTTGGTGGTGTCCTTGGTGATCTTCTGGTCCAGCGGGACCTGCGACGCCACGCGGTACACCTCGGGATCGAGGAACGGGACGCGCAGCTCGAGCGAATTCGCCATGGTCATCTTGTCGGCCTTGACGAGGATGTCGCCGCGCAGCCACGTGAACAGGTCCAGGTGCTGCATGCGGGCGACGGGATCCCAGCCCACCGACCGCGCGTAGATGGGCGCGGTGACGTCCTGGTGCGTCCACTCGGGCCGGAACTCGCGCAGCACCGACCGCAGTTGCGCGTCGCTGAAGCTCCGCGCGTTGCCGTAGTAGCGCTCCTCGAGCGGCATCGACCCGCGATGCAGCAGGCTCTTGCCCCGGGTTCCCTCGGGAATACGGTCGGACAGTCTGCCCGCGGCGCGGCGCAGCGCCGGAGGCAGGAACTCGAACGGTCGCAGCGACAGCGGCTCCCGGTAGATTGTGTAACCGCCGAACAGTTCGTCGGCGCCCTCGCCCGAGAGCACCACCTTGACGTGCTTGCGGGCCTCCTTGGCGATGAACCAGAGCGGCACCAGCGCCGGGTCGGCGACAGGGTCGTCGAGGTACCAGACGATCTCGGGAATGGCCGCGGCGAACTCGGCGGGGGAGACGACCCGCACCACGTGGCGCGCACCGATCGCGGCGGCGGACTCGGCGGCCACGTCGACCTCCGAATATCCCTCCCGCTCGAAGCCGGCCGTGAACGTGATGAGGTTCGGATTGTGGCGCATCGCCAGAGCCGCAATGGCGGTGGAGTCGATGCCACCGGACAGGAACGAACCCACCGTCACGTCCGCGCGCATGTGCTTGGCGACAGAATCCTCGAGCGCGTCGGCGATCTCGCGGTAGCGATCCTGCTCGCGGCCTGCCGCGAAGGGCCGCACCGGGAAGGTCGGTTCGAAGTACCGCGTGATCTCGGGCTCCGCTCCCGGGGTCAGTCGCGCGTAGCAACCCGACTCGAGCCGGCGAATCTCCTTGTGGAGCGATTCGGGCTCGGGCACGTACTGCAGGACCGTGTAGTGCTCCACTGCCCGCGGATCGAGTTCGGTACCGATGCCGATCAGGTCGGCCAGTTCGAGAAGGCTCTTCTTCTCGCTGCCGAACGCGGTGCCGGCGGTGCCGGTCGCGAGGAACAGCGGCTTGATGCCGAACGGGTCGCGTGCCAGGAACAGCTCACGGTTCACGGTGTCCCAGATCGCGAACGCGAACATTCCGCGCAGGCGGCGCACGGCCTCGGCGCCCCAGTGGTGGTACGCCGCGACGATGGTCTCGCTGTCGCCTTCGGTCTCGAACGTCGCCCCGAACTCGTCGGCGAGTTCCTTGCGCAGTTCGAGATAGTTGTAGATCTCGCCGTTGAAGGTCAGGGCATACCGGTCGGGCTGCTCCGGAGGCCCCCAGCGCAGAGGCTGATGCGAATGGGCGATGTCGATGATCGACAGGCGGTTGAACCCGAAGACGAGATCGGCATCATTCCAGGTGCCGTGTTCGTCCGGGCCGCGATGCCGGAGGCAGTGCATTGCGGACGCCACCTGGGCGACGGCCTCGTCGCTGGTGCCGTCGGTGGTCAGAAACCCGAGCAAGCCGCACACGCGTTCGGTACCTCATTCCGGTCGGGGTGTCAGAAGCGAACCAGCCGGCGACCACCGCTCAGGGGCCGTGGGAACTGTTCGCCGACGTTCGTCGTTGTTCCCTTGGAGTATGCCGCAGTCAGCCGGGAGGGCGAGCGGGCGGCACCGCGCAAAAACCGTCGTCACGTCGGTACGTTCCGGGCGAATCCCCAGGCGCGACACTTTCTTCGTGCCCCGAGGATGGATAGCGGCCGGGTTTGGTCTACGCTGCGTAGTAATTGGGCTGGCCCTCTTGGTGTGCCCTACTGAAATTGCAGCGATCAGGAAGGCGTGAACGTGGCGCAAGGTCGGATCCTTCGGCGGTTCGGGCTCGCAGCATCACTCGGCATTGCAGCCTTGGTGCTGACCGGGTGTTCGAGCGAAGAAGTCCTTCGTTTCGGCTGGCCGGAGGGCGTGACCCCCCAAGCCGAGCGTATGCGTGACCTGTGGACGTGGTCGGTTGTCGCCGCCCTCGTCATGGGAATTCTCGTGTGGGCCCTCACCTTCTGGGTGATCATCGCCTACCGGCGACGGAAGGACTCCCCGGAGTTCCCGCGGCAGACGGCATACAACGTGCCGCTCGAGCTCGCGTACACGGCGGCGCCGTTCGTTGCTGTGTGTGTCCTCTTCTACTTCACGGTCGTGGTGCAGAACTACGTCCTGGAGAAGGAAGACAACCCCAACGTCGTCGTCGACGTCACCGGTTTCCAGTGGAACTGGAAGTTCGGTTACCGCTCGATCGACCTCCAGGACGGAAGTCAGCCGTACAACGGCATCGACGAGGCCGCCGAGGAAGCAGTGCAGATCGACATCCCCAATGCGGAGGATGCGCACGCCGAACTCGGCCCGATCCACGGTGCCCCGGTCGAAGACCTGTCCTACCTGCACTACGACAAGATCGAGACGATCGGCACCAGCAACGAGGTTCCCGTCCTGGTCCTCCCGACCGGCAAGCGGATCGAGTTCTACCTCGCGTCGTCGGACGTCATCCACTCGTTCTGGGTCCCCGAGTTCCTGTTCAAGCGTGACGTGAACCCGAACCCGATCCAGAACAACTCCGACCCGGTCTTCCAGATCTCGGAGATCGAGCGTGAGGGCGCCTTCGTCGGTCGCTGCGCGGAGATGTGCGGCACCTACCACGCGATGATGAACTTCGAGGTCCGCGCGGTGAGCCCCGAGGACTTCGCACGCTTCATCGACCTTCGTAAGCCTGTCGAGGACGGCGGACAGGGTCTGTCCAACGCCGCCGCACTCGAGGCCATCGGCCAGAGCCCCGTCGCCACGTCGACGGTCCCGTTCAAGACCGATCGCACCGACCGTTCCGCATCCGGCGCCAGCGAGTGACCCGTCTCTTCGCCTTTCATCGACAAGGACAAGTGCTGATATGAAAATCGAAGCCAAGCTCTTCGAAGTGACGACGGTGTTCTTCGTGCTCGTCGCGATCGTGTACGGAACCTTCACAGGATTGTCCCGTACGGGCATCGAGTGGGCGGGTCTCACCGGCATCGTGCTCTCCGCCGGACTGACCCTCATCATCGGAACGTACTTCCGGTTCGTGGCTCGGCGTCTCGACACTCGCCCCGAGGACTACGAGGATGCCGAGATCAGCGATGGCGCCGGCGACCTCGGATTCTTCAGCGCGGGCAGCTTCTGGCCCATCCTGCTGGCCGCGTCGGCATCCTTCGCCGCCATCTCGCTGGCGTTCTTCCAGCCCTGGATGATCGCGGGTGCCGTGGTGCTGATCCTCGCGGCGTCGGCCGGCCTGGTGTTCGAGTACCACATCGGTCCCGAGAAGCACTGAGCGAGTTCATAGTCCACAGCGGGCGCCACACCTTCGGGT
>NZ_JBHWWX010000078.1:0-5221 GCF_042730335.1 Rhodococcus sp. NPDC060084 | reverse complement strand
GATGGTGTGTGCGTGTTCTTTGAGAACTCAACAGTGTGCCGATGAATGTCAGTGCCAATTATTTGGTGCGATCATCCGCTTTTGTGGATGGTCAATTTTGCTGGTCATCACATTCTTCCGTCTGTGGTGATCGGTTTTGCTAGTTTGAGTTTGAATGCTAGTGATTTGGCTCGATGTCTTTGACTGATTGGCCCTTCGGGGTTTGATCGAGAGTCTTCAACGGAGAGTTTGATCCTGGCTCAGGACGAACGCTGGCGGCGTGCTTAACACATGCAAGTCGAACGATGATGCCCAGCTTGCTGGGCGGATTAGTGGCGAACGGGTGAGTAACACGTGGGTGATCTGCCCTGCACTTCGGGATAAGCCTGGGAAACTGGGTCTAATACCGGATATGACCACAGGATGCATGTTTTGTGGTGGAAAGGTTTACTGGTGCAGGATGAGCCCGCGGCCTATCAGCTTGTTGGTGGGGTAATGGCCTACCAAGGCGACGACGGGTAGCCGGCCTGAGAGGGCGACCGGCCACACTGGGACTGAGACACGGCCCAGACTCCTACGGGAGGCAGCAGTGGGGAATATTGCACAATGGGCGAAAGCCTGATGCAGCGACGCCGCGTGAGGGATGACGGCCTTCGGGTTGTAAACCTCTTTCAGCAGGGACGAAGCGCAAGTGACTGTACCTGCAGAAGAAGCACCGGCTAACTACGTGCCAGCAGCCGCGGTAATACGTAGGGTGCGAGCGTTGTCCGGAATTACTGGGCGTAAAGAGTTCGTAGGCGGTTTGTCGCGTCGTGTGTGAAATCCCGCAGCTCAACTGCGGGCTTGCAGGCGATACGGGCAGACTTGAGTACTGCAGGGGAGACTGGAATTCCTGGTGTAGCGGTGAAATGCGCAGATATCAGGAGGAACACCGGTGGCGAAGGCGGGTCTCTGGGCAGTAACTGACGCTGAGGAACGAAAGCGTGGGTAGCGAACAGGATTAGATACCCTGGTAGTCCACGCCGTAAACGGTGGGCGCTAGGTGTGGGTTTCCTTCCACGGGATCCGTGCCGTAGCTAACGCATTAAGCGCCCCGCCTGGGGAGTACGGCCGCAAGGCTAAAACTCAAAGGAATTGACGGGGGCCCGCACAAGCGGCGGAGCATGTGGATTAATTCGATGCAACGCGAAGAACCTTACCTGGGTTTGACATATACCGGACGACTGCAGAGATGTGGTTTCCCTTGTGGTCGGTATACAGGTGGTGCATGGCTGTCGTCAGCTCGTGTCGTGAGATGTTGGGTTAAGTCCCGCAACGAGCGCAACCCTTGTCTTATGTTGCCAGCACGTAATGGTGGGGACTCGTAAGAGACTGCCGGGGTCAACTCGGAGGAAGGTGGGGACGACGTCAAGTCATCATGCCCCTTATGTCCAGGGCTTCACACATGCTACAATGGTCGGTACAGAGGGCTGCGATACCGTGAGGTGGAGCGAATCCCTTAAAGCCGGTCTCAGTTCGGATCGGGGTCTGCAACTCGACCCCGTGAAGTCGGAGTCGCTAGTAATCGCAGATCAGCAACGCTGCGGTGAATACGTTCCCGGGCCTTGTACACACCGCCCGTCACGTCATGAAAGTCGGTAACACCCGAAGCCGGTGGCCTAACCCCTTGTGGGAGGGAGCCGTCGAAGGTGGGATCGGCGATTGGGACGAAGTCGTAACAAGGTAGCCGTACCGGAAGGTGCGGCTGGATCACCTCCTTTCTAAGGAGCACTTCTCCTTCTCTTTCCTGCACACAGGTGTGGGGGAGGTGGGCAGAGACTGTTTCGTTCCCGTATGTGGAGCGGCAGAAGCTCATGGGTGGAACGCTGACAAGCATTATCGCGTCGGAGAGAACATCATGTTTTCTTCTGCGGTGGTTATATCGGTGCACTGTTGGGTCCTGAGAGAACACGCGAGTGTTTGATCAGCGACGATGATCTGCGAAAGTTCTCCGCCTGTGGGTGGGTTCCGGTAGGGGTTGTTGTGTGTTGTTTGAGAACTGCACAGTGGACGCGAGCATCTTTGTTAGTAAGTGTTTATGAGCGTACGGTGGATGTCTTGGCACCAGGAGCCGATGAAGGACGTGGGAGGCTGCGATATGCCTCGGGGAGCTGTCAACCGAGCTGTGATCCGAGGATTTCCGAATGGGGAAACCCAGCACGAGTGATGTCGTGTTACCCGCATCTGAATATATAGGGTGTGTGGAGGGAACGTGGGGAAGTGAAACATCTCAGTACCCACAGGAAGAGAAAACAACATGTGATTCCGTGAGTAGTGGCGAGCGAAAGCGGAAGAGGCTAAACCGTGTACATGTGATACCTGGCAGGGGTTGTGTATGCGGGGTTGTGGGGTTCATTGTGTCGGCGCTGCTGAGCCGGCCAACAGTAAGAAATCATCGTGTTAGTCGAAGTGGTCTGGAACGGCCTGTCGTAGAGGGTGAGAGTCCCGTAGACGAAAACATGGTGACTGTTGATGTGAATACCCAAGTAGCACCGGGCCCGTGAAATCTGGTGTGAATCTGTCGGGACCACCCGATAAGCCTGAATACTCCCTGGTGACCGATAGCGGACAAGTACCGTGAGGGAAAGATGAAAAGTACCCCGGGAGGGGAGTGAAATAGTACCTGAAACCGTGCGCTTACAATCCGTCAGAGCCTGTGCATGATTTAGTTCATGGTGGGTGATGGCGTGCCTTTTGAAGAATGAGCCTGCGAGTTAGCGGCATGTCGCGAGGTTAACCCGTGTGGGGTAGCCGTAGCGAAAGCGAGTCCGAATAGGGCGTTGCAGTGGCATGTTCTAGACCCGAAGCGGAGTGATCTACCCATGGCCAGGGTGAAGCGACGGTAAGACGTCGTGGAGGCCCGAACCCACTTAGGTTGAAAACTGAGGGGATGAGTTGTGGGTAGGGGTGAAAGGCCAATCAAACTCCGTGATAGCTGGTTCTCCCCGAAATGCATTTAGGTGCAGCGTCGCGTGTTTCTCACCGGAGGTAGAGCTACTGGATGGTCTAGGGGGCCCACAAGCTTACCGAAATCAGCCAAACTCCGAATGCCGGTGAGTGAGAGCGCGGCAGTGAGACTGCGGGGGATAAGCTTCGTAGTCGAGAGGGAAACAGCCCAGATCGCCGGCTAAGGCCCCTAAGCGTGTACTAAGTGGAAAAGGATGTGGGATCGCTGAGACAACCAGGAGGTTGGCTTAGAAGCAGCCACCCTTGAAAGAGTGCGTAATAGCTCACTGGTCAAGTGGTTCTGCGCCGACAATGTAGCGGGGCTCAAGTACACCGCCGAAGCCGCGGCATTCACATAACACCCGCATGTTTCTACGGAAGTGTGTGCAGTGGTGTGGATGGGTAGGGGAGCGTCGTGTGGCCATGGAAGCATCGGGGTGACCTAGGTGTGGAGGCCATGCGAGTGAGAATGCAGGCATGAGTAGCGAAAGACGAGTGAGAAACTCGTCCGCCGAATGACCAAGGGTTCCTGGGCCAGGTTAATCCGCCCAGGGTGAGTCGGGACCTAAGGCGAGGCCGACAGGCGTAGTCGATGGACAACGGGTTGATATTCCCGTACCCGTGTGAACGCGCCCATGATGAATCATCGGTACTAACCGTCCAGAAGGTTCCTTGTTCCCTTCGGGGGATTGGGGATTGGATGCACGGGACCTTCGGTGGTAGTAGTCAAGCGATGGGGTGACGCAGGAAGGTAGTGGGGCCAGTCAGTGGTAATACTGGTGTAAGCCTGTAGGGCGTGACATAGGTAAATCCGTGTCGCATATAGCCTGAGAGGTGATGCGTACCCGTTGAGGGGAATTCCATGATCCTATGCTGCCGAGAAAAGCCTCTAGCGAGCTTTCACACGGCCCGTACCCCAAACCGACACAGGTGGTCAGGTAGAGAATACTAAGGCGATCGAGATAACTGTGGTTAAGGAACTCGGCAAAATGCCCCCGTAACTTCGGGAGAAGGGGGACCATGTCTGGTGATGGAATTTACTTCCTGAGCTGGGTGTGGTCGCAGAGACCAGAGAGAAGCGACTGTTTACTAAAAACACAGGTCCGTGCGAAGTCGTAAGACGATGTATACGGACTGACGCCTGCCCGGTGCTGGAAGGTTAAGAGGACCGGTTAGTCACTTCGGTGGCGAAGCTGAGAATTTAAGCCCCAGTAAACGGCGGTGGTAACTATAACCATCCTAAGGTAGCGAAATTCCTTGTCGGGTAAGTTCCGACCTGCACGAATGGCGTAACGACTTCTCTGCTGTCTCAACCACAGACTCGGCGAAATTGCATTACGAGTAAAGATGCTCGTTACGCGCGGCAGGACGAAAAGACCCCGGGACCTTCACTATAGCTTGGTATTGGTGTTCGGTTCGGTTTGTGTAGGATAGGTGGGAGACTGTGAAGCGGTGACGCCAGTTACTGTGGAGTCGTTGTTGAAATACCACTCTGATCGTATTGGATATCTAACCTCGGACCATGATCTGGTTCAGGGACAGTGCCTGGTGGGTAGTTTAACTGGGGCGGTTGCCTCCCAAAATGTAACGGAGGCGCCCAAAGGTTCCCTCAGCCTGGTTGGCAATCAGGTGTTGAGTGCAAGTGCACAAGGGAGCTTGACTGTGAGACTGACAAGTCGAGCAGGGACGAAAGTCGGGACTAGTGATCCGGCACCGGCATGTGGAAGCGGTGTCGCTCAACGGATAAAAGGTACCCCGGGGATAACAGGCTGATCTTCCCCAAGAGTCCATATCGACGGGATGGTTTGGCACCTCGATGTCGGCTCGTCGCATCCTGGGGCTGGAGTAGGTCCCAAGGGTTGGGCTGTTCGCCCATTAAAGCGGCACGCGAGCTGGGTTTAGAACGTCGTGAGACAGTTCGGTCTCTATCCGCCGCGCGCGTTAGAAACTTGAGGAAGGCTGTCCCTAGTACGAGAGGACCGGGACGGACGAACCTCTGGTGTGCCAGTTGTCCCGCCAGGGGCACTGCTGGTTGGCTACGTTCGGAAGGGATAACCGCTGAAAGCATCTAAGCGGGAAGCCTGTTCCAAGATGAGGTTTCTCACCCCCTCGAGGGGGTAAGGCCCCCGGCAGACCACCGGGTTGATAGGCCAGAACTGGAAGTGCGGTAACGCATGGAGGTGACTGGTACTAATAGGCCGAGGACTTTCTAACGAAGGTGCTACGCGTCCACTGTGCGGTTTCTGAAACAGCACAC
>NZ_JBHWWX010000077.1:0-5252 GCF_042730335.1 Rhodococcus sp. NPDC060084 | reverse complement strand
GGCGCATTAATACACCCCGCTCTAAACTTTGGTTGGGGCCGGGGCGGCCCCCCCCGCGCCGTGCGGGGCCCGGGGGGGGGGGCTGGTTCTGCCGCCCGGAACGACGACTCAGCCGAAGGCCAGTGCCAGACCTGTCGCGGCCGCCCACACCAGCATCGCCAGCCCCGAGTCGCGCAGTGCCGGAACGAGAGCGAGCCCCGAGGCTCCGGACCGGACCGGCGCGTTCGCGCGCACGGCGAACGGGGCCGCGAGCAACCCGGCCGCCGCCCACGGCGTCGCCGCGACGAGCGCCACCGACAACACGAACGGCACCGTGACGAGAACGAGGTGCAGGATTCGGGTCCGGCGGTCGCCCAGACGGACGGCGAGGGTGCGTTTTCCGGTGACGGTATCGGTCGGGATGTCGCGGAGATTGTTCGACACCAGGACGGCGCTCGAGAACGATCCGACGGCCACCGCGCACGCGAGTCCTGCCCAGTCGACGCGGCCCGCCTGCACGAATTGCGTACCCAGCACCGCAACGAGACCGAAGAACACGAACACGGCAACTTCGCCGAGACCGTTGTAGCCGTACGGGGTGCGGCCGCCGGTGTAGAACCACGCGCCCGCGATGCACAGCGCCCCGACGACGATCAGCCACCATGCGCTCGTCAGCGCCAGTGCGATGCCGGCTACCGCGCCGATTCCGAAGCAGACGAACGCCGCACGTTTGACCAGCGCGGGGGCGACGAGCCCCGACCCGACGAGTCGCACCGGGCCGACACGGTCGTCGTCCGTCCCGCGCACACCGTCGGAGTAGTCGTTCGCGAAGTTGACGCCGATCACGAATGCGAGTGCCACGACGAGCGCGAGGAGCGCCTTCCACCACACCGCCTCACCGAGCGCTGCGGCCGCCCCCGTGCCTGCAAGGACGGGAGCGATCGCGTTGGGGAGTGTGCGCGGACGTGCGCCTTCGATCCAGTGACCAGCGGTTGCCATGCTTCGATCTTCGCACCTTCGCGACGCCGGTTCTCACGCCCCGTCGCGCGGCTGCGAAGGGCGCTACGAAAACCGGGCGACGAGCGCGCGACGATCGACCTTGCCCGGACCCCGCACGGGCAGCGACTCGACGACGTGCAGTTCCCGCGGCGCCGCGGTGATGTCGAGTGACGCCGCGGTGTGTGCGCGCAGTGAGTCCAGCGTGGGAACCGCGCCGTCCTCGGCCACGACGATCGCGGTGACCCGCTGCCCCCATCGCTCGTCGGGAAGGCCGATCACGGCGACCTCCCGGACCGCGGGGTGCTCGGCCAGCACCGCTTCGACGATCTGCGGAACCACTGTCAGGCCGCCGGTCGAAATGGCTTCGTCGAGCCGGCCCAGGATGCGGAGCACCCCGCCGTCGAGTACTCCGGCGTCGTCGGTGCGGAACCATCCTGCCTCGACGAACGCGGGATGATCGGGGAGCCCGCGGTATCCGGAAGCGAGGGTCGCCCCGCCGAGCAGGACCCGTGAATCGTCGCCGACCCGCACCCGCACCCCGTCGAGCGGGACGCCGTCGTACACGCAGCCGCCGCACGTCTCGCTCATCCCGTACGTGCGCACGATCTTCAGCCCGGCATCGAGTGCACGGCGTAGCACCGGCGCGGGAGTGGCCGCCCCGCCGAGCAGGATGCCGTCGAGATCGGCGAGCGCCGCCCGTGCCCCGGAGTGGTCGAGAGCCTTGACCAGCTGGGTCGGAACGAGGGAGGTGTAGCGGCGGGGTCCGGGCATCGCGGCGACCGCGTCGGGGAGGAGGGCGGGATCGAACCCGCGCGAGACGTCGACGACGGTGGGCTCGGTCCCGGACAGGACGCTACGGAGTAGCACCTGCATTCCGGCGATGTGGTGTGCGGGCAGAGCGAGCAGCCACGAACCGGTGCCACCGAGGCGAGCGTGTGTGGCGTCGCCGCTCGCTCGCAGCGCGTCCACGGTGAGTTGAGCGCCCTTCGGCACTCCCGTCGTGCCCGACGTGGCCACCACGAGACCGATCCGCTCGTCGATCGGATCGCCGGGCCGGAGCGCGTCGGTGAGCCGCCGGGTCTCGCGTGCGTCTCCGGCGGGAACCGGCAGCAGCGGGGGAGCGCTTCCGTCGAGAAGCCGTTGCAGAGTCGGGACAAGAGCGCGGACGGCATCCCCCGAGGGGACGGCGAGCGTGGTCAGCAGGGCGGTCATGCGCGGGAGGCGGTCACAGGTCGTGGTCCGTCCGGTCCCAGTTGCCGGTGCCCAGGTGCCGGTGCACCCGATCGATGTCGCGGTCGGACGGCATCTCGTTCGTGATCTTGGTGATGAGAACGGCGATGTCCGTCTTGTCGATCGGGAGATCCCCGTCGTCGACGAGCCTGCCGGCCACCTGATCGACCTCTTCCTCGGACAGCCGGCGGGACAGCAGCGCGAAAAGCGGCACGTAGTCCTGCTCGGGAACCCCGTCCGGGTAGCCCGCACGGAGCCACTCCACGATGGAGGTGAGGATCGGCGGAAGAATCATCTGGACCTGCTCGGCACGCGGCCGCACAGCACACGGGACCGGACACGATGTGTGAGGACCGGGTTCGAGGTCACTGCACTCCTTCCAGCCGAAACCTGCGATGCGGGAACGCGATGTCGGAAACTCGGTGTCGGAAAACGCGATGTCGGGAAAACGCGATGTCAGAAAACGTGGATACCGAAGGTGCCCGACAAGAAGTCTGCGGTCAGGAGCAGGATTCCGCAGAGTACCGCGATGGCGACGACAGCGAAACACACGACCGCTCCGGCGACGCCGAGGGGCTGCAGTGCGCTCTCGCTCGACGAACGACCCGCGTGCAGGGAGCGGACGCCGAGTGCGAAGAGCGAGGGCAGACCGGCTCCGAGGAACAAGCCGACGAGCACGACCTGCCACAGGGAATCCAAGGTGTGGGTCAGCAGATTCACGGGCGGCCTTCCTGGACGACGGGTTCAGGGGTGGTTGCGGCGGGGACCAGCGACCCGTCCCATTCTGCCGTCACGTTGGAGGCATCGACCGGCTCCTTGCGCGACCGCAGCCACATGAAGAGCGACAGTCCGCACAGGAGGGTGAAGACGAACAGGACGCCTCCCAGGCCCCCGATCATGTGTGCGAGCGCCCAGCACAGTGCACCGACGAGCGCGGCGCTCGGAAGCGTGATCAGCCATGCGACGACCATGCGGCCGGCGACACCCCAGCGCACTTCGGCGCCCTTGGTGCCGAGTCCGGTGCCGAGGATCGAGCCGGTCGCGACGTGCGTGGTGGACAGTGGAAGCCCGAAGTGGCTCGAGGTCAGAATGATTGCCGCAGACGACGACTCCGCGGCAAGTCCCTGGGTCGGCGCGATCTCGACGAGGCCCTTGCCGAGGGTCCGGATGATGCGCCAGCCGCCGAGGTAGGTGCCCAGTGCGATGGCGACCGCGCAGGCGAACTTCACCCAGAACGGCATCTCGGTGTCCGCGGTGATGCTGCCGTGAGCGACGAGGGCCAGGAAGATCACGCCCATCGTCTTCTGGGCGTCGTTGGTGCCGTGCGCCAGCGAGAGGAGCGACGCGGTGCCGATCTGACCCAGCCGGAATCCGCGGTCGCGACGCTCTTCGGAGATGTCGCGGGTCAGGCGGCGCATCGACCACGTGCCGACGGTGGCGACGAGGGCTGCGATGACGGGAGCGAGCAGAGCGGGCAGGAGCACCTTGCCGAGAACGCCGTCCCACACCACGCCGTTGACGCCGATGGAGGCGAGCGCCGCACCCACCAGGCCGCCGAACAGGGCGTGCGAGGAACTGGACGGAAGGCCGAACAGCCACGTCGCGATGTTCCACAGGATGCCGCCGACAAGGCCGGCGAAGACGATCAGCAGAAGGTCCTCACCGCCGACGGTACCGAGGTCGACGACGCCTTTGGCGACGGTGGCCGCGACTTCGACGGAGAGGAACGCACCGATCAGATTGAGGACCGCCGACAGTGCGACGGCCGCCTTCGGCTTCAACGCTCCGGTGGCGATGGACGTGGCCATTGCGTTGCCGGTGTCGTGGAAGCCGTTCGTGAAATCGAATGCGAGGGCAGTGACGACCACTACCAGTAGGACAACGAACTCTGCGGTCACGTCTTCCCATTCTGGGGTAGCGGACAGGGGAAAGTACAGCGACGCTCAGGTGAACGCGGACACCCTGCAAGCCTCCACGTGCAGGGAGCGGCGCCGCCGGTTCCCCGGTGTGGTGAAGATCACTTGCCGGAGGGGTTTGACCGGCCGGTTGAGGGGGTCCGGCTGTCGCGCCGGAGCGGATGATCGTCAGGGATCTGCACGAGCACGATGGGGACTCCGTCCGGATCCGCGACCCACAACTCGTGCAGGCCCCACGGCTCCTGCCGCGCTTCACGCACGATCGGCACCCCGGCGAGGGCGAGTTCGGCCTCGCACTCGTACACGTCGCGGACCTGGAGCCACAGCGCACCCTGGAACGTCTGGTCCGCATCTCCGCGTCCGTGGGCGGCGATCTCGATCAGCGACTGACCGGCGAAGTAGACAGTGCCGGCGGGGTACTCCCGCGCGATCGCGAGACGGAGTTTCCCGCCGTAGAACTCCAGCGCCGCCTCGTAGTCGCGAGGCCGCAGGATCGTGCGACTGCTCAGTATCTCCACGTCGAGGCCTTCCGGTGATGGTGCTTCGTCTTCGCCGATCGGGATCGTGCGCGACCGCCTCCGCCGATCGTACGGCCGGCCCGCCGGGACCAATTGTCGGCCGCGGCCCGGAGTGTGCCCGACGGCACACCTTTCGGCGGTAACGCGGGGGGCGTGTTTGGCGAACCGACAAACGGGACATCATGTCCGGCAGGTGCAGCGCAGTGCCTACACGGCTCGGCAGAGTAAGCCGCACGCCACGACCGTTACCGGGACGACCCCAGGAGAACAGCCATGAAGACCGATTACGACGCCCCCCGCACCACCGACGTCCTCGGTGCCGAAACTGCTCTGGACGAACTTGCGCTGACGCCGACCCAGAAGGCCGACGCGGACGAGGCCGAGATCCTCGAGTCGCTGGATCTGCCCGGAGCCGACCTGTCGGGCGAGGAACTGACCGTCCGCGTCCTGCCCAAGCAGTCCGACGAGTTCACCTGCATGAGCTGCTTCCTCGTCCAGCACTACAGCCGGAAGGCTTCCGGCTCCGGCGAGTACTGCCGCGATTGCGCTTGACCGCGTAACGCTCCCCGGCAACGAACGCGAGGCGGGCACTTCCCGAACAGGGAGTGCC
>NZ_JBHWWX010000076.1:0-5329 GCF_042730335.1 Rhodococcus sp. NPDC060084 | reverse complement strand
GGTCTTCTGCCTGTACCCCCGATGGGATTCGAACCCACGCTACCGCCGTGAGAGGGCGGCGTCCTAGGCCGCTAGACGACGGGGGCCTGGACTTTCCTTCGACACACCCCGGAAGGCATGCCTGCTTTCAGAGAAGAACACCCACCGATCCGGAGATCGATGGGCCGTTCATGGTACCCCCGATGGGATTCGAACCCACGCTACCGCCGTGAGAGGGCGGCGTCCTAGGCCGCTAGACGACGGGGGCCTGAGAACTTCTTCTCGTTACGCTTCCCGGGGGAAGCTCAGCCAGCTTAGCTGGCCGAGACGTGGCGGGCAAACCACCACATCGCAGCTGGGGTACCAGGACTCGAACCTAGAATGGCTGAACCAGAATCAGCTGTGTTGCCAATTACACCATACCCCAATGGACTGTCCCTTCGGCCTGCGCACTGCGCTCCGGCCTCCGTTCCCGAACCGAGAGAAAGATTAGCACCATCACCGTGCACAACTACAAATCGCCTGGTCAAAGTAGGTAAATCGGCCTCGAACCGGAAGCGCCCGCGTAGCGGAAGCTACGCGGGCGCCCGTCAGTGCCGGCCGATCGGTGGTGGCGCCGATCAGCCGACGACGGCCCGAGCCGCGCGCATGCGGTCCAGGGTGCGCTCGCGTCCGAGCAACTCCATCGACTCGTAGAGCGGCGGGCTGATGTGCGAGCCCGTGACGGCCACCCGCACGGGCGCGAACGCCTTGCGCGGCTTGAGTCCGAGATCGTCGATGAGGGCCGTTTTGAGGGCCTCCTCGATCGCCTCGGTGGACCAGTCGCCCAGACCGTCCAACGCGGTGAGCGCGGCGTCGAGGACCGGTGCCGCCTCCTCCTTGAGGTTCTTCGCGGCAGCCGCCTCGTCCAGAACGAAGTCCGATTCGTCGACGAAGAGGAACTTCAGCAGATCCCACGCGTCGGAGAGCACCACGATGCGCGTCTGGACGAGATCGGCGGCCTTCCTGAACACCGTGTCGTCCACGTCGGCCGCGAGATGACCGTGCTCGACGAGGAACGACTTCAGACGGTTCGAGAAGTCCGCCGGCTCGAGCATCCGGATGTGCTCGGCATTGATCGCGTCGGCCTTCTTCTGGTCGAACCGCGCCGGGTTCGAATTGACCTTGCCGATATCGAAGGCCGCGACCATCTCGTCGAGAGAGAAGATGTCGCGGTCGTCGGCCAGTCCCCAGCCGAGCAGCGCGAGGTAGTTCAGCAATCCCTCCGGGATGAAACCGCGGTCGCGATGGAGGAAGAGGTTGGACTCGGGATCGCGCTTGGAGAGCTTCTTGTTTCCCTGGCCCATGACGAACGGAAGGTGCCCGAACTCGGGCGTGAAGTCGGCTACCCCGATGCGCTGCAGCGCGGCGTACAGGGCGAGCTGACGAGGCGTGGACGACAACAGGTCTTCGCCGCGCAGAACGTGGGTGATCTTCATGAGCGCGTCGTCCACGGGATTGACGAGCGTGTACAGCGGGATGCCGTTACCGCGGGTGAGCGCGAAATCGGGAACGCTGCCTGCCTTGAACGTCGTCTCACCGCGGACGAGATCGTGCCATGTGAGGTCCTCGTCGGGCATCCGCAGCCGCACGACAGCCTTGCGTCCCTCGTCGAGGAAAGCCTGCCGCTGCTCGGGTGTCAGGTCGCGATCGTAATTGTCGTAGCCGAGCTTGGGGTCGCGTCCCGCCGCCTTGTGGCGCTCCTCGACTTCCTCCGCGGTCGAGAACGACTCGTAGGCCTCGCCGGCCTCGAGCAGTTTCTCCACGACGCCGATGTGGAGTCCACGACGCTCCGACTGGCGGTACGGCTTGTACGGTCCGCCGACCTCCGGGCCCTCGTCCCATTCGAGGCCCAGCCAGCGCAACGCGTCGAGGATCGCCTGGTACGACTCCTCGCTGTCCCGGGCAGCGTCGGTGTCTTCGATGCGGAACACGAACGTGCCGCCGTGGTGACGCGCGAAGGCCCAGTTGAACAGGGCGGTACGCACGAGACCCACGTGCGGGGTTCCGGTCGGGGACGGACAGAAACGGACACGTACTTCGCTGCTGGTCATGACTCGCTCAGGGTTGAGGATCGACGGGGAGACCCTCCCAGGCTATCCCCTGACCGCCGCCCGGGAAGCGGAGACCGCCCGGTCAGGCACCCTTGGCGACGACCGGATTGGTCAGTGTTCCGATCTTCTCGACGGTGACGGAAACGGTGTCGCCCGGGACGATCGGTCCGACGCCCTCGGGGGTGCCGGTGAGAATGACGTCGCCCGGAAGCAGGGTCATGACCGCCGACACCCATTCGATGAGCTTCGGAATGTCGTGGACCATCAGAGAAGTCCGGCTCCGCTGACGCTGCTGCCCGTCGACCTCCGCCGTGATCTCGAGATCCGAGGGGTCGAGGTCGGTCTCGATCCACGGCCCCAGCGGGCAGAACGTGTCGTGCCCCTTGGCTCGCGTCCACTGTCCGTCGGCCGCCTGGTGGTCGCGGGCCGAGACGTCGTTCGCGACGGTGTATCCGAGGATCGCCTCACGCGCCTTCGCCGCCGGTACGTCCTTGCACGGCCTGCCGATCACGACGGCCAGCTCGGCCTCGTGGTGCACGACAGAAGCATTGCGAGGAATGACGATCGGGGCACCCGGCCCGACGATCGAGGTGTTCGGCTTGAGGAAGATCACCGGCTCCTCGGGTACCTCGTTCCCCGATTCCGCGGCGTGCGCAGCGTAATTGCGGCCGACGGCAATCACCTTGCTGGCGAGGATGGGAGCGAGCAACCGGACATCGGCGAGCGGCCAGCTACGCCCGGTGAAGGTGGGTGTACCGAAGGGATGCTCGGCGATCTCCTTCGCGGTCGCGGAATCCCCCTCCCCCTCGATGCTGACGAAAGCGACACCGTCCGGACTGGCAATTCGACCAAGGCGCATGCGGGAAGTCTAACGGGGCGGTCGCCACCTCCGATCGACGCGGCGTCGGCGGCCGTATAAAGTGAGCCCACAATTTCAAGATACGGGATGATTATCCTAGATAGTGGGAAACGATGGACGCGGGAGAAATCGGGGCACGGCGCTGGCTCATCCTGGCCGTCGGCGTGCTGGCACAGGCGGCGCAAGCCACGATCGTCAACGGAGTGGCGTTCCTCATCCCCTCGCTCCATACCGAGGCGGGCCTCTCGCTCGCGCAGGCCGGAACCCTTGCGGGCGCACCGCTGTTCGGCGGCGTCTTCACTCTCGTCATGTGGGGCGCGATCTCGGATCGATTCGGCGAGCGGTTCGCGTTGACGGCCGGACTCGGACTCGCATCGGCGGCAACGGCCGCAGCTACGCTCACCACCTCGATTCCCGCGCTGGGCATACTGCTCGTGCTCGCCGGCGCCGGCGCCGTCAGCGCGAACGCCGCGAGCGGACGCGTCGTCGTCGGGTGGTTCGCGCCCCGCCAACGCGGACTGGCGATGGGAATTCGTCAGATGTCGGTGCCGCTCGGCGTCGCAGCGGGAGCACTCGTCATTCCCCCGGTCGCCGCGCACCACGGCGTCGCCTGGGCACTGGCCTTTCCGGCGCTCGCCTGCGGGATCGCGGCACTCGCATGCGTGCTCGGGATCCTGGACCCGCCCCGGCCCGACCGGGCGGAGGCGCAACGCACGGGAATGCTCGCGAATCCGTACCGGAGTTCGTGGACTCTCGCGCGCATCCACGCGGCTTCGATCCTGCTGGTGGTGCCGCAGTACGTCGTGTGGACCTATTCACTCGTGTGGCTGATCACCGATCGAGCATGGGACGAAACCGGTGCCGGTCTGCTGATCACGGTGGCCCAGATCCTTGCCGCTCTCGGCCGTGTCGCCGCCGGGAGCTGGTCCGACCGGGTGGGCAGCAGACTGGGTCCGATGCGACTCGTCGCCGTATCGGTGGTCCTGGCGATGGTCGCACTGGCCGCGACATCCCTGTCCGGGTCGGTGGCAGCGGTCGTCGTCCTGCTCGTCGCCTCGGTGCTGACCTCGGCCCCGAACGGGCTGGCGTTCACGGCCGTTGCGGAGATCGCGGGGCCGTACTGGGGAGGACGAGCGCTCGGCGTCCAGAACACCGGGCAATTCGTCGCGGCGGCTGCGGTGGGGCCGGTGTTCGGCGCGCTCATCGCTGTGGTCGGGTTCCCGGCGGCATTCGCGATCGCAGCGGTCGCACCGGCAGCCGCCGCACCGGTGATTCCGAAAAGCTGACCGGCGTGCTGGTTCCGGCTACCGAGGCAACCGGAACCAGCACCGCGTCAGAGTGCTGCGGCGATACGGTCGCCGACCTCGGTCGTGACGATCGGTCCCGATCCCCGCGACGCGAGATCCGCTTCCACGGCCTGCTCCACGCGGGCGGCATCCTCGTCGCGCCCGAGATGACGCAGCAGCAACGCAGTCGACAAGATCGCCGCCGTCGGGTCCGCGATGCCCTTGCCCGCGATGTCGGGAGCCGAGCCGTGTACCGGTTCGAACATCGACGGATTCGTGCCGGAGGCGTCGATGTTGCCGCTGGCCGCCAAGCCGATACCGCCGGTGACCGCACCCGCCAGGTCCGTGATGATGTCGCCGAACAGATTGTCGGTGACGATCACATCGAACCGCGACGGATCGTCGACCATGTAGATCGTCGCCGCGTCGATGTGGCAGTAGGCGGTCTCGACGTCGGGGTACTCGCGGCCCACGGTCTCGATCGCGCGGGTCCAGATCGCGCCCGCGTTCGACAGCACGTTGGTCTTGTGGATGAGCGTGAGGTGCTTACGACGGGTCTGCGCCAGCGCGAACGCGTACCGCACGACGCGCTCCGCGCCGAACCAGGTGTTGATCGACACCTCGGTGGCGATCTCGTGCGGTGTGCCGACCCGGATCGCTCCGCCGTTGCCCGTGTACGGGCCCTCGGTGCCTTCACGCACGACCACGAAGTCGATGTCGGGGTTCTTCGCGAGCGGCGACACCGAACCCGGATGCAGCCGCGAAGGACGCAGGTTCACGTGGTGGTCGAGAGCGAACCGCATGTTGAGCAACAGGCCACGCTCGAGCACGCCGGGCTTGACCGACGGATCCCCGATGGCGCCGAGCAGGATTGCGTCGTGTTCACGGATCGCCTCGAGATCCGCGTCCGGCAGCAGTTCACCGGTGGCGTTGTATCGCTTTGCGCCGAGGTCGTATTCGGTGGTCTCGAGGTCCGGGACCAAGGCGCGCAACACCTTCAGCGCCTCTGCTGTGACCTCGACACCGATTCCGTCACCGGGGATGACTGCGAGTTTCATGGGTTGGTGCTCACTTCCTGTGCGACGGTGGCCGCGACCGTGCTGAGACGGTCG
>NZ_JBHWWX010000075.1:0-6498 GCF_042730335.1 Rhodococcus sp. NPDC060084 | reverse complement strand
GGTGCCGGGCTGCCGTAGCAGGACGGAGAGACTATGCGGTCTCGGTGATCGGACGATCGACCCAGCTCATCAGGTCGCGCAGCTGCTTGCCGACGACCTCGATGCCGTGTTCGGCGTTCTCCTTGCGGAGACCCTCGAGCTCCTTGTTGCCGTTCTCGACGTTTGCGACGAGGCGCTTGACGAAGGTGCCGTCCTGGATGTCCTTGAGGATGTCCTTCATGCGCTCCTTGGTGCCGGCGTCGATGACGCGCGGACCCGAGAGGTAGCCGCCGAACTCGGCGGTGTCGGACACCGAGTAGTTCATGCGGGCGATGCCACCCTCGTACATGAGGTCGACGATGAGCTTGAGCTCGTGGAGGCACTCGAAGTAGGCCATCTCGGGCGAGTAGCCCGCCTCTACGAGGACGTCGAAACCGGTCTTGACCAGTTCTTCGGTGCCGCCGCACAGCACGGCCTGCTCGCCGAAGAGGTCGGTCTCGGTCTCTTCCTTGAAGGTCGTCTTGATGACGCCCGCGCGGGTGCCACCGATGGCCTTCGCGTAGGACAGGGCCAGGCTCTCGCCCTCACCCTTGGGATCCTGGTGGACCGCGATGAGTGCCGGGACGCCCTTGCCGTCGACGAACTGACGACGCACCAGGTGGCCGGGGCCCTTGGGGGCGACCATGCCGACGGTGACGTTCTCCGGAGCCTTGATGAGCCCGAAGTGGATGTTCAGACCGTGGCCGAAGAACAGCGCGTTGCCGTCCTCGAGGTTCGGCTCGATGTCGTTCGTGAAGATCGACGCCTGAGCGGTGTCGGGGGCGAGCAGCATGATGACGTCGGCCCATGCGGAAACCTCGGCCGGGGTACCGACGGTCAGGCCGGCCTCTTCTGCCTTGGCCCGCGACTTCGAGCCTTCCTTCAGCCCGATGCGCACGTCGACACCGGAATCACGCAGGCTCAGGGAGTGTGCGTGCCCCTGGCTGCCGTAACCGATCACAGCGACCTTGCGGCCCTGGATGATCGACAGATCGGCATTGTCGTCGTAGAAAAGCTCGACTGCCACAGTTCCTACCTCTTTCAGCAAATGGGTGTGTTCAGGCTAACGGGTGGCCGTGATGGACTTGGGACCGCGTCCGACGGCAACGACGCCGGACTGAACGATCTCTCGGATCCCGTACGGCTCGAGCATGCGAAGAAGCGCATCCAGCTTGGACCGGGTGCCGGTGGCCTCGATCGTGAGCGACTCCGGCGACACGTCGATCACCTTGGCGCGGAAGAGATTCACGGTTTCGATGACCTGGGTGCGAACGCTCGCGTCCGCGCGCACCTTGATGAGCAGAAGTTCGCGGGCGACGGACGCCTCGTCCTCCTGCTCGACGATCTTGATGACGTTGACGAGCTTGTTGAGCTGCTTGGTGACCTGCTCGAGAGGAAACGCATCGACGGTGACGACGATGGTCATACGCGAGATCTCCGGAATCTCGGTGCCACCGACCGCAAGCGATTCGATGTTGAAGCCGCGCCGCGAGAACAGCGATGCGACTCGGGCCAGCACGCCCGGCTTGTCCTCGACGAGGACACTGAGGGTGTGGCTCGTGCTCACTTGGCTTCCTCCTCGGCTGCAGCCTGACGGCCGCGTGCTTGATCACGTTCGATGACCGCGTCGACGACGGTGGCGTCGTCCGCGGCAGTGTCCTCGTCGAACAAGGGACGGATGTCCCGGGCAGCCATGATCTCGTCGTTACCGGTACCGGCGGCGACCATCGGCCACACCTGGGCGTCCTTGCCGACGATGAAGTCGATGACGACCGGGCGATCGTTGATCTCCTGGGCGCGACGGATCGCAGGCTCGACGTCCTCTTCCCGTTCGACCCGGATACCGACGCAACCGAGCGCCTCGGCGAGCTTCACGAAGTCCGGGATACGCAGCGAATGCGTGGACAGATCGGTGTTCGAGTACCGCTGCTCGTAGAACAGCGTCTGCCACTGGCGGACCATGCCGAGGTTGCCGTTGTTGATCAGGGCAACCTTGATCGGAACACCCTCGACGGCGCACGTCGCCAGTTCCTGGTTGGTCATCTGGAAGCAGCCGTCGCCGTCGATGGCCCACACCTCGGTGTCCGGGCGGCCCATCTTGGCGCCCATCGCAGCCGGCACCGCGTAGCCCATCGTGCCGAGTCCACCGGAGTTGAGCCACGTCCGCGGCTTCTCGTAGTCGATGAACTGCGCCGCCCACATCTGGTGCTGCCCCACGCCCGCGCAGTAGATCGCGTCCGGTCCGGCGAGCTTGCCGACAGCCTGGATCACGAACTGCGGCGACAGGGAGTCGTCGGACGGGCGGTCGTAGCTCAGCGGGTAGGTGCGACGGATGTCGTCCAGGTACGCCCACCATGCCGTGTAGTCGAGCGTGGTGTTGGTGGCGAGATGCGCGCGCATCGCCTCGATGAGCTCGACGAGAACCTCTTTGCAGTCACCGACGATCGGGACGTGCGCGTGACGGTTCTTGCCGATCTCGGCGGGATCGATGTCGGCGTGGATCACCTTCGCGTCGGGCGCGAAGGAGTCGAGCTGACCGGTGACACGGTCGTCGAAGCGGGCGCCGAGAGTGATGAGCAGGTCGCTCTTCTGCAGCGCCGCCACGGCCGCGACATTGCCGTGCATGCCGGGCATTCCGCAGTGCAGCGTGTGGGTGTCGGGGAACGCACCGCGCGCCATGAGCGTCGTGACGACCGGAATCCCGGTCAGTTCGGCGAGTTCGAGCAGTTCGGCCGAAGCCTCTGCCTTGATGACGCCGCCACCGACGTAGAGCACCGGCTTACGCGAATCGGCGATCAGACGTGCCGCCTCGCGGACCTGCTTGCCGTGCGGCTTGGTGACGGGCCGGTAGCCGGGCAGGTGCATCTCCGGTGGCCAGCTGAAGGTGGTCTGGGCCTGCAGGATGTCCTTCGGGATGTCGACGAGGACCGCACCGGGTCGACCCGACGACGCGAGGTAGAACGCCTCCGCGAGCACGCGAGGGATGTCGGCGCCGTCGGTGACCAGGAAGTTGTGCTTGGTGATGGGCATCGTGATGCCGGAGATGTCGGCTTCCTGGAATGCATCCGTACCGATGAGGGGGCGCCCGACCTGCCCGGTGATCGCGACGAGCGGCACGGAGTCCATCTGCGCGTCCGCGAGCGGTGTGACGAGGTTGGTCGCGCCGGGTCCGGACGTCGCCATGCACACGCCGACCTTGCCGGTCGCCTGCGCGTATCCGGTGGCAGCGTGGCCCGCGCCCTGCTCGTGCCGGACGAGGACGTGCCGCACCCGCTTCGAATCGAAAATGGGGTCGTAGACAGGGAGGATCGCGCCGCCGGGAATGCCGAAGACCGTATCCACGTCGAGCTCTTCGAGGGCTCGGACTACCGACTGTGCGCCGGTGACGCGCTCGGGCGCGACCTGGCGTCGGGTGGCGGGCTGCGCCGCGGCAGCGGCGGCGGCTGGGGTTCCGGCCCCCGGCTTCCGCGGCGAGGGATGAGGCCGTGCGGTTGGTGCGCTCACTGCAATTCCTCTGATTCTGGCTCCGGGCAACAAAAAACCCTCGTCAGCGTTGTGCTGTACGAGGGTGGCGCGTCGTGGGCGAGTTGCAGAATGCGGCTCAGGCGACGACGCGCCGGCCGATTACGAGCAACCCATTCTGATTCACGCGCTTGACGGTAGGCGCATGGTGGGGAGACAGTCAACTTGGTGTGGTTACTGTCCCAGAATGTGAGATGCCGCGGCTGCAGTGACAAGATGTAGAGGTGTCATCTTCACAGCAGCCCGTGCCACCTCCCCCATCATCCCACATGCCGGATTCGACGACGCAGGTCATCCAGATTTCGCGCCTGTCGTTCCTCGCGTGCGGGCTTCTGTTCCTTGCGCTGGCCTCTCCCGCCCTCGCGTGGCCCGAAGCTTTCGCGTGGACCCTCGTGATCCCGTTCCTCGTCGCCGCGTGGGTGGTCCGCGTGCGCACCGTCGTCGGCCCCGACGGAGTCGTCGCTCGCTCGACCTTCTCCACCACGACGATCCCGTGGGAGTCCCTGAAGGGCATCCGCTTCCCCAAGCGCGGCTGGGCCCGCGCGACGCTCACCGACGACTCCGAGGTTCCGTTGCCGGTCGTCACCTTCGGACGCCTGCCGCAACTCGCCGAAGCCAGCGGAGGCCGCATCACCGACCCCTACGCAGCCGCCGACGACGCGCGCGCAGCCGAAGCGGCCGCTGCCGAACGCTCACCGGCGAAGGACGACACGACATCCGGCACACGCGACGAGGTGAGCGAACCCGACTCGGATACCGAGACGAAATAGCACACGAGTAAATTCGACTGTGCCGCCACCCGGAACAGGCCCCAGCCACGGCGACCGGATGCGGTCCGCCGCTTGCGCACAACCCGTCAAGGAAGTCAGCCATGCCCCCGTTGAGGTCACGCACCACCACCGTCGGACGTAATGCAGCCGGCGCGCGCTCACTGTGGCGCGCCACCGGATTGACCGATTCCGACTTCGGCAAGCCGATCGTCGCCATCGCGAACTCGTACACGCAATTCGTTCCCGGCCACGTCCACCTCAAGGATGTCGGCGAGATCGTCGCCAAGGCCGTCAAGGCAGCCGGCGGCGTGGCACGCGAGTTCCACACCATCGCGGTCGACGACGGTATCGCGATGGGCCACGGCGGAATGCTGTACTCGCTGCCGAGCCGCGAAATCATCGCGGACTCCGTGGAATACATGGTCAACGCACATACCGCCGACGCGCTGGTGTGCATCTCGAACTGCGACAAGATCACGCCGGGCATGCTCAATGCCGCGATGCGCCTGAACATCCCGACCGTGTTCGTCTCCGGTGGGCCGATGGAAGCAGGCAAGGCGGTCGTCGTCGGGGGCGTCGCACAGGCACCCACCGACCTCATCACCGCGATCTCCGCGTCGGCCAACGACTCGGTGAGCGAGGAAGGTCTCGACGAGGTCGAGCGCAGCGCGTGCCCGACCTGCGGATCGTGCTCGGGCATGTTCACCGCCAACTCGATGAACTGCCTCACCGAAGCACTGGGCCTTGCCCTCCCGGGCAACGGCTCGACCCTGGCGACGCACTCCGCACGACGCGCACTGTTCGAGCGGGCCGGAACCACCGTCGTCGAGGCGGCGCTGCGCTACTACCGCGACGGCGACGAGTCCGTGCTGCCGCGAAACATCGCCACTCCCGCCGCCTTCCGTAACGCGATGGCGCTCGACGTCGCGATGGGCGGGTCGACCAACACGGTGCTGCACACGCTTGCCGCCGCCCAGGAAGGCGAGGTCGACTTCGACCTCGAGACGATCGACGCCATCAGCCGCAAGGTGCCGTGCCTGTCGAAGGTCTCCCCGAACTCCGACTACCACATGGAGGACGTGCACCGGGCCGGTGGCATCCCCGCACTGCTCGGCGAACTGCGCCGCGGTGGACTGCTCGAAACCGATGTGTCCACGGTGCACACCAAGAGCTTCGACGAGTGGCTCGACACCTGGGACATCCGCTCCGGGAAGGCGTCCGACGAAGCGGTCGAGCTGTTCCACGCGGCTCCCGGCGGAGTGCGCACCACGGAACCGTTCTCGACGGACAACCGCTGGTCCTCGCTCGACACCGACGCGGCAGGCGGTTGCATCCGCGACGTCGAACACGCCTACACAGTCGAAGGCGGACTGGTCGTGCTGCGCGGCAACGTCGCGCTCGACGGCGCGATCCTCAAGACCGCGGGCATCGACGAGGACCTGTTCTCCTTCCAGGGTCCGGCGCTCGTCGTCGAGTCCCAGGAGGAGGCGGTCTCGGCGATCCTGCAGAAGCGGATCAAGCCCGGCGACGTCATGGTCGTTCGCTACGAAGGCCCCAAGGGCGGCCCGGGCATGCAGGAGATGCTGCATCCCACCGCATTCCTCAAGGGCGCCGGCCTGGGCAAGGTGTGCGCACTGATCACCGACGGCCGGTTCTCCGGTGGCACCTCGGGCCTGTCGATCGGGCACATCTCCCCCGAAGCGGCCGCCGGCGGCACGATCGGTCTGGTCGAGACCGGTGACCAGATCCGCATCGACGTCGCGACCCGCACGCTCGAGGTGCTGGTGTCCGACGAGGAACTCGCCACCCGTCGCGCCAAGATGGAGGCGTCGGAGAAGCCCTGGCAGCCGGTCGATCGTCAGCGCACAGTCACCACCGCGCTGCGCGCGTATGCCGCGCTGGCCACCTCCGCCGACAAGGGCGCGGTTCGCTACGTGCCCTGATCACGGGCACGAACGAGACGACGGCGGGGGCCGCTCTCAGCCCTCGCGGCCGAAGGGGAAGTCGCGCAGCTTGCGCCAGACGCCGTCCGGGCCCTGCTCGTAGAGGGCGAACCCGGTGCAGGTCCAGCTCGCCTCGAACTCCTTCAGCGCCTCGTACGCCTCGTCCATCGCCTCCTCGGCGATGCCGTGGGCGATCGTGACGTGCGGGTGGAGATCGACTATCTTTCCGAGGTCTTCTATCCCCA
>NZ_JBHWWX010000074.1:0-7060 GCF_042730335.1 Rhodococcus sp. NPDC060084 | reverse complement strand
GACTGGCCGGCGGGCTGGCCACAGCCGACCATCAGGTCGTCGATCTCCGCCGGATCCAGGTCCGGAATCTTCGCGAGTGCCGCGGCGACCATCTGTGTCGCCAGATCGTCGGGGCGGATCGACGCGAGCGAACCCTTGCGCGCGCGCCCGATGGGCGATCTCACGGCCGACACGATTACTGCTTCGGTCATCTTCTCTCCTCGTATTCGTTATGTAACAGGTTGGGGCCGAACGTAGTACGCCCTCAGATTTCGAGGAAATCGCGTTTCGGCGAGAGAGCTGTGGCGCGGGCGAGCGTTCCGGGCTCCTGTGCCCCACAGGGTTCGTGTGCTAACTTACCAAGCAATCGCTTGGTTTGGTACAGACGTTAGGAACATGCCATGGGCATCACCTCGACCTCCGACAGCGCCGGTATCACCACGGTCACCGTCGACTTCCCCCCTGTGAACGCCCTCCCCTCGCAGGCGTGGTTCGACCTGGCCGACGCGGTCCTCACCGCCGGTAAGGACCCGAAGACGCACGTCGTGATCCTCCGAGCCGAAGGCCGAGGCTTCAACGCGGGCGTCGACATCAAGGAAATGCAGGCCACCGAGGGTTACGAGGCCCTCATCGCCGCCAACCACGGTTGTGCCGCGGCCTTCGCAGCGGTCTACGACTGCGAGGTTCCCGTGATCGTCGCCGTGAACGGCTTCTGCGTCGGCGGCGGCGTCGGCCTCGTCGGAAACGCCGATGTCATCCTCGCGTCCGACGACGCGGTCTTCGGCCTCCCCGAGGTGGACCGGGGTGCACTCGGAGCGGCGACGCACCTCGCGCGTCTCGTGCCGCAGCACCTCATGCGCACGCTCTACTACACGGCACAGAACGTGACTGCCCAGCAACTCGAGCACTTCGGTTCCGTCTACAAGGTCGTCCCGCGTGACGAACTGGACGGGGCCGCACGCGAGGTCGCCGAGATGATCGCGGCCAAGGACACCCGCGTCATCCGCCGGGCGAAGGAAGCGATCAACCGCATCGACCCCGTCGATGTCAAGACCAGCTACCGCATCGAGCAGGGCTTCACGTTCGAGCTCAACCTCGCCGGGGTCGCCGACGAGCATCGCGACGAATTCGTCGCCACCGGAAAAGCCCGGACCAACAGCTGAAGTCCCCTCTCTCACAGGAGTTCGAAACCCATGCGTGACAAGAGAATGTCGCTCGACGATGTGGTCGGCGAGCTGCGCAGCGGAATGACCATCGGCATCGGTGGCTGGGGTTCGCGCCGCAAGCCGATGGCACTGGTCCGCGCGATCCTGCGATCGGACATCACCGACCTGACGGTCGTGACCTACGGCGGCCCGGACCTCGGCCTGCTGTGCTCGGCCGGGAAGGTCAAGAAGGCGTACTACGGTTTCGTCTCCCTCGACTCGGCACCGTTCTACGACCCGTGGTTCGCCAAGGCCCGCACAGGCGGCGAGATCATCGCGCGCGAAATGGACGAGGGAATGGTCAAATGCGGCCTCGAGGCCGCCGCCGCGCGCCTTCCCTTCCTTCCGATCCGCGCCGGACTCGGTTCGGACGTCGTCGAATTCTGGGAAGGCGAGCTGAAGACCGTCACCTCCCCCTACCCGGGGCCGGACGGCACCGAGACCTTGATCGCGATGCCCGCGCTGAACCTCGATGCGTCGCTGGTGCACCTCAATATCGGTGATGCACACGGCAACGCCGCGTACACGGGTGTCGATCCCTACTTCGACGACCTCTACTGCGTGGCCGCCGAGAAGCGCTACGTCTCGGTCGAGCGGATCGTCGACACCGAAGAACTCGTCAAATCCGTTCCGCTGCAGTCCATCGTTCTCAACCGGATGATGGTCGACGGGGTTGTCGAAGCACCCGGCGGTGCGCACTTCACCCTCGCGGGCGACAGTTACGGGCGCGACGAGAAGTTCCAGCGTCATTACGCCGAGTCGGCCAAGGACCCCGAGTCCTGGCAGAAGTTCGTCGATCGCTTCCTGTCGGGCAGCGAGGACGACTACCAGGCCGCCGTCCAGAAATTCGCAGCCGAATCCAAGAGTGGGGAGCAGGCATGACCACCACCGAGACCGTCACGCGCGCCGAGTACTGCGCGATCGCGTGCGCCGAGATCTTCTCCGACGCAGGCGAAATCATGGCCAGCCCGATGGCCACTCTCCCCCAGATCGGCGCCCGGCTCGCCAAGCTCACCACCGAGCCCGACCTGCTGATCACCGACGGGGAAGCACTCATCCTCGCCGAGGTTCCGCCGCTCGGCGCCAAGGCCCCGATCGAGGGATGGATGCCGTTCCGCAAGGTGTTCGACGTGGTCGCGTCCGGTCGGCGCCACGTGGTCATGGGTGCCAACCAGATCGATCGCCACGGTAACCAGAACCTCTCGGCCTTCGGTCCGCTCCAGCACCCCACCCGCCAGATGTTCGGCGTGCGCGGCGCCCCGGGCAACACCATCAACCACGCCACGAGTTACTGGGTCGGCCGGCACACCGCTCGGGTGTTCACCGACAAGGTCGACATCGTCTCGGGCGTCGGATACGACAAGATCGATCCCGAGAATCCGGCGTACCGGTTCCTGAGCATCCCCCGCGTCGTCACCAATCTCGGTGTCTTCGACTTCGGCGGCCCGGGCCACACGTTCCGGGCACTGTCGCTGCACCCCGGTGTCGAGGCCGCAACTGTCGCCGAGAACACCTCCTTCGAGGTTGCCGGGCTGAACGAGGCCGGCGTGACCCGCGAACCGACCGCCGAGGAACTGCGGCTCATCCGCGAGGTCCTCGACCCGAAGAGTCTGCGCGACCGCGAGGTCTCCCTGTGACAACCCTGCGCACGCCCCTCACGGAACTGGTGGGCATCGAACATCCCATCGTCCAGACGGGCATGGGATGGGTGTCCGGTCCCCGCTTGACCGCGGCAACGTCGAACGCGGGCGGCCTCGGCATCCTCGCCTCGGCAACGATGACGTACGCCGAACTCGAGGCCGCGGTTGCGAAAACCAAGTCCCTCACCGAGAAGCCGTTCGGCGTCAACATGCGCGCCGACGCCTCGGATGCGGCAGAGCGCATCGATCTGCTGATCCGGGAGAACGTCAAGGTCGCGTCGTTCGCGCTGGCCCCCAAGAAGGAACTGATCGCCAAGCTCAAGGACCACGGCATCGTCGTGATCCCGTCGATCGGCGCCGCCAAGCACGCGGTGAAGGTCGCGTCGTGGGGTGCGGACGCCGTGATCGTGCAGGGCGGTGAGGGCGGTGGGCACACCGGCCCGGTCGCCACGACACTGTTGCTGCCGAGCGTGCTCGACGCGGTCGACATCCCGGTGATCGCCGCGGGCGGTTTCTTCGACGGACGCGGGCTCGCCGCTGCCCTCTCGTACGGCGCCGCCGGCGTCGCGATGGGCACCCGGTTCCTCCTCACGAGCGACAGCGCGGTACCGGACTCCGTCAAGCAGCAGTATCTTGCGCGGGGGCTTCAGGACACGACCGTCTCGCTCAAGGTGGACGGCATGCCGCATCGCGTGCTCAACACCGATCTCGTGGACAGCCTCGAACGGTCCAATTACGCGAAGGGTTTGGTCGCGGCGGCACGCAATGCGACCAAGTTCAAGTCCATGACCGGGATGAAATGGTCCACTCTCGTCCGGGACGGTCTCGCGATGAAGAAGGCGAGCGATCGCACCTGGCAGCAGATCATCATGGCCGCCAACACTCCGATGCTTCTCAAAGCCGGTCTGGTCGACGGTAATACGGAAGCCGGTGTCCTCGCCTCCGGCCAGGTCGTCGGCATGGTCGACGACCTGCCGAGTTGCCAGGAACTCATCGATCGGATCGTCGCCGAGGCGGTCGAGCGAATCGACGCTCTCGGCGCCCTGCGCGAGTCGGGACGACCCGCAGCCTGAATCACGCCCTCGCAGCACAGCAGCACCCGGTCGCATGCGGCCGGGTGCTGCTGCATACGCACGACGGGGCGATTTCGCCGGAGATCTTCTGTAAGTGCGATGGTCTTGTTACATTCTCTGCTACGGAGAACGTCATTCTCCGGCGAAAGCACACTGTGAGCGCTCGGAAGGACCCCCATGACGCGGTGGAGACGATCGTTGGCCGGACTCGTCGCGGCATGTTCGATGCTGCTCGTGGTGAGCGCGTGCTCAACGAATGCGGGGCCCGGTACCGCCGCAGCCGGACCGGCCGGCGATCCGGTGAGCGGCGGTGTTGCAAGAGCCATCCAGGTCCGCGAACCGGTGGCACTCGATCCGGCTCAGCTTGCGAACACCTGGGTCGGTCAAGGACTGCTCGGCAACGCTCTGTACGGGACGTTGATGATCGACAACCCCGACACCCTCGAGATCGAATACACCCTCGCCACGGACTTCACCACCACGGACGGCGGTAACACCTTCGTCCTCACACTCCGTCCGGATCTGACGTTCACCGACGGCACACCCTTGGACGCCGAGGCGGTGAAATTCAATTGGGACCGACTGCGCGACACGGCCACGGCGTCGAATTCACTCCCCCAGGCATCGCAGGTCGCCGCGACCGAGGTGGTCGACGCGACCACGTTGAAGGCCACGCTGGCCGTTGCCAATCCGATGTTTCCATACTCGGTTACGTCGAGCGCACTCAACTGGATCGCCTCTCCCACCGCGCTGCAGAAGGGCCGGGACGCCTTCAACTCCGATCCTGCCGGTGCCGGCCCCTTCGTCCTGGCCGAGTGGACGCGTCAGGACACGATCGAGCTCGAGCGCAATCCGGGCTATTGGGACGCGCCCCGGCCGTACCTCGACCGCATTTCGCTCCGGACCGTGAGCGACGCCCAGCAGCGAATCAACATGCTCAGCACCGGTGGAGCCGACCTGGGCTCGGAATCGAGTTGGTCGGCGCTCAGCAGGGCCGAGGACGCCGGCCTCGTCACCGACGTGGTTCGGGTAGGCGGCGGGCAGTATCTCGCCATGAATCACCGCACGGCACCGTTCGACGATCCTCGGGCGCGCCAGGCTGTAGCCTCCGCCCTCGATCTCGACGGAATCAACACTGCCGTGTTCGAAGGCATGGGTGAGGTGCCCGAGACCCTGTTCCCGGAGTCCTCCCCGTTCTACGCAGACATCCCGTTGTCGCACCATGATCCGGCAGAGGCGCAGGCGCTCTTCGACGAACTCGCCGCCGAAGGCAAGCCGGTCGAGTTCACATTCACCGCAACATCTCTCCGAGAGATCAAGTCCGTTGCGGAAACCGTTCAGGCGCAGTTGAGTTCGTTCGACAACGTGGACGTGAAGGTCGAAATCCTCGATTACGCGGCATACATGCCGCGGATCGCGGCTCGCGACTTCGGAATGACGGTCTGGGCGGCCGACAGTCAGGAGCCCGACTCCGCGCTGTGGAACGCCTTTCACTCCCGTTCACCGGGCAACGTTACCGGCGTTGCAGACCCGGAACTCGACCTAGCACTGGACCAGGGCAGGGCCGGCGGCACGGCCGAGGACCGCTCGGCCTCCTATGAGACGGTGCAGCAACGACTGGCCGAACTGCTCCCCGGCGTCTGGTACATCCGTGCGGCGCCGTCGATCGTCGCGGGTGCGAATATCCACGGAATCCGGCTGTACGCGCTCGCGTCACCGCTGCCCGAGCAGATGTGGGTCACTCGGTAACGGATTCGCCGACACGGGACTCCACGGTGCGAGTTTCGCCAGTCTCCCGACGGTGTGGTGACGCTCCTGGAAGGATGATCGTCACCACCGCTCCGGTTGTCGCCCAGCCGCACTGCGGTGTGCAGCGTGCAGCCGCCAGTGCGAAGGGTGCCCTCGATGCCGAAACTGACCCCGTTCTATGAGAACGTCCAATCCCATTACGACCTGTCCGACGACTTCTTCGACCTGTTCCTGGACCCGACGCGCACCTACAGTTGTGCGTTCTTCGAGACCGACGACATGTCGCTCGAGGATGCCCAGAAGGCGAAGATCGACCTCTCCCTCGGTAAGTGCGACCTCCGGCCGGGCATGACGCTGCTCGACATCGGGTGCGGATGGGGTCGACGATGCGGCGGGCGATCGAGCGGTACGACGTCAATGTCATCGGCCTGACCCTGAGCCGCAACCAGTACGAGCACGTCTCCGAGATGATTTCCGGGCTCGCGCTGGGGCGCCGCTCCGCGGAAGTCCGATTACAGGGCTGGGAGGATTTCGACGAGCCGGTGGACCGCATCGTGAGCATCGGTGCTTTCGAGCATTTCCGCCGGCGGCGCTACGACGCGTTCTTCGAGCGCACCTCGCGCATGCTGCCCCCGGACGGCCGGATGCTGCTGCACACCATCGTCGGCCACTCGCGGCAGCTGCTCGAGGACATGGATGTGGAGGTGAACCGGGACGACGCGCTGTTCCTGCGGTTCATCCTCAGAGAGATTTTTCCCGGTGGGCAGCTTCCGGAACGGGACATGATCATCACCGGCGCCCAGCGCCACGGCTACTGGGTGCAGAACATCGAATCGCTGCAACCGCACTACGCACACACTGGATCTGTGGGCGCGCGCACTGGAAGCGCGCCATGACGAGGCAGTCGAACTGGCCTCCGAAGAGGTCTATCAGCGGTACATGCGATACCTCACCGGCTGCGCGGAGAATTTCCGGCGGGGCCTGATCGATCTCCAACACTTCACCCTCGTCAAGCACAACCGGAGCCGAGCGGGCAGCCACCGTTCAGGATGACGACGATCACAGAAATCTGCATTGGTCGCTGTAGACATTCCGGTTTGTCGGTTGTAGATTATGTGTTGTAAGTGAGAGCGAGTCCGAAAGAGGGCGAGAACGAACTGCCCGCTCAGGAGTCGAAAAGGCTTGGAGTAGGGCGCGTCGAGGCAGTGAGTTGAGTAGGTAAACCTCGAAGCGTCCGACTCCATCGGGGCCGGAGTTGGTGCGGCCCCAGGACATAGGAATTACCCGGCTTGGAGGTGGTGCGCGGTCAGTTATCGAGATCAGGTTCCGTCCACCGAGGCGGGACACAGGTAGAAAGGCCGACCGACCAGTTGGCCCGTGCAAGTAGATATCTACGAACGTAAACCCCTGGACC
>NZ_JBHWWX010000073.1:0-7787 GCF_042730335.1 Rhodococcus sp. NPDC060084 | reverse complement strand
ACTAAACACCCCCACCCTTCCACAGCTCCTGTGGTTTTTCTTTGTTTTTGTTTTTTTTTTCTATAGCACCCAATGTCTGGCGCGGCCGCGCCTTCCCCCCCCCCCCCGCCACCCCTGTGATCTCGGGAGGTTCGGGCCACTGCGCGAGACGACGCAGCAGCGCGGATCCCACATTGCCGCTGGCCCCGGTCACGATGATTTTTGCGACCGCGGCATCCGGCACGAGAGAATCCTGTCTCCGGTCAGCGGACCTTGTCGGCCGCTTCCTTCTCGGTGGAGGCGTTTCCGTGGGCCAGGGCCCCGGCAGCGTTCTCCAGGTGCGCACGCACGAACCACTGGAACTTCTCGAGCTGACCGGTGTGCCCGATAAGGACGTCTTCGGTGATCGGATCGAGTTCGCCGACTTCCTCGATGGCCTTACGGTTGTCGGTGATCACCCCGTCGTAGACGAGGTCGAGCGCGGCGAGGTGAGCCTGAGCGGTGTCGCGGCCCACCGAGTAGTCGTCCCATGTGCGGTTCTTCTCGATAGCTCCCGGCGTGCCCTTCGGCGATTCACCGAGCGTCGCGATGCGTTCTGCTACTTCGTCCGCGTATCCACGCACGAGTTCAACCTGGGGATCGATCATCTCGTGGACGCCGATGAAGTTGGGTCCGACAACGTTCCAGTGAATGTGCTTGAGAGTGAGATGCAGGTCGTTGTACGCGCTCAGGCGCTGCTGCAGGACACCGGCAACTTTCGTGCCGTTCTTGCCGCTCAAACCGGGCACCGTGTATTTCGACATGATTGCGATCCTCCAAGTGCTTTTGTTTGCGTGGCAATCGCATACCCCGGAAACGGCACTGCTCAAACCCTTCGCACGAGTAACCGCTCACTGTCAGGTCGTGCGGAGAAGGTCCGGCGCGGACATCTCGGGCCGGCGACGAGCACGTGCCGCCCACCGATGACACAGCAGCACGACCAGAGCCAGTTCGAAGGGCAATCCCCCGTAGTACATGATCTGGCTGCCCATTTCGGCCTGCTCTGCGGAGACGCCGGGAGGCGGGTCCGCGTACAGCGTCTTCGCGAGGATGTTGTGGGCGGCAATGGACACCACCAGCACTGCGGCCCGTAAGCCGAACGATGTGCGGTGAGGAGAAGGGTCCACTCCCACCAGCGAATAGGTGTACAGGTACCCGGCTGCGACGATGTGGAACTCGATCAGCCACATCACCCACGTTCCGCCGTGCATGTAGTCGAACAACCATGTCCGATAGAGAAGCCACAGCCCGCCGACGTTGAGTGTCGCCGCGACGAGCGGGTGGGTGAGCACTTCACAGGGCCGGGAGCGCAGCACCCGGGAGACGCGTCGAGCCTCGCGCAGAGGGAGCACGCGCAGCGCGAGGGTGACCGGTGCGGCGAGCACCAGCAGCAGCGGTACCGCCATGCCGGCTACCACGTGGGACACCATGTGACCCGCGAAGTCGAAGGATTCGTTGGCCGCACCGTGGCCGTGCAGCGCGCCGTGGCCCTGCGCCGGGCTGTCCGCGGATGCGGAGTTACCCCACACCGCGGCGAGCGCGAGCCAGCCCACCGTCCAACCGGCGGTGCGCGCGAGCGACCACGACTTCGCCGCCGCGGCTGCCGCCCAGTAGGCCGGCACCGCGCAGATCGCCACGCCCCAGACGACGAACGGCATCATCGCGATGCCGTCCTCACCGGCTCCTGCCGGTACGTGGACGCGATGATCGCGGCACCGCACACGAGCAGCACCGCGGCAAGGATGTTCCACGTCAGGTCGTACGGGAGAAGATCGACTTCGTATCGGATCTGGTGAAGGCCCATCAGCTTGTGCTGCACCAGGCCGTCGTACAACTGGAACGCACCCACCGCTGTCACGAAGCCGCCCACCAGGGCTCGCACCCACAACGTCCGGTCACGGATCGCCATGACCACCAGGTAGAAGCCGGCGACGGTGGCGAACCAGCTGAACGCGTGGAACAAGCCGTCCGACACCAGACCCGCCGACGTGGTGGACCGGTCGTAGAAGTGATGCCAATGGAGTATCTGGTGAAAGATCACCTCGTCGGTCATCGCGACCGCGCCCAACCCGAGGAACGCGCCCGCCAGCAGACTCCTGCCTCTTTCGGGCCGACGCTCCACCGTCGCACCCTCGACTTCGCTTTTGGTCATGACCAGGGGACTACCCCCGGTTCGGGCGGTCAATCCCTGCGGGAGACCATTGGCGCGACGCCCTCCGGTGCACCCCGCTCGGCCCGCACACAGAATTTTTTGGGGCGTGTGTTTCGATGCGGACAATCCGGGTATTCAGGACTTGGATCCGGAGCCGCTCGGCATCGGACAAGACAGCGAGGTGGACGCAATGATTGTTCTGGGCCTGATTCTTCTCGTGGTCGGATTCTTCACCGGGATCTCGATCCTGACGACACTGGGTGTCATCCTCCTGGTGATCGGCGTCATCATGGCAATCCTGGGAGCCTCCGGCAAGGCCGTCGGTGGTCGCGCCCACTGGTATTGATCCTTAGAACAGTCGAAGTCCGGACGCTACGGCGTCCGGGTTTCGGCTGTTGTGCGGTATCGGCAAGACACAAAAAGAAAGCCCGTTCGCCGGCACCCGATCACATGTTCGGGAATCCCGCGTTCGGGCTTTCTGCGGTTATCGGTCCCGGGACCGTATCGGCCGGCGATGACTGGTATCGCACAGCGGATACAACTCGCTACGCCGGCATCGGCACACTGCCACGACGAACCGGTCCGATTCCGTCACGGACCCGTCCTCGGTCTCGATCCGAACCGGACCGTTCACGAGCATCGGTCCGCCTTTGACTTTGCGGACGACCGTGACGTCCTCTGCGCTACCGGTGGTCGCGTTCACCACGTGGCGGCCACCCTCGCTCTCAGTGCCTGCCTGCACGGATCACCACCACCTCTTCGGTATCGATGCCCTGTTGTGCCAGCTCCACTTCCTGGAGATAGCTCAGGCGACTCTGCAGGACCCGTCCGAACGGGATGCGTTCGCGGGCCACGACCGAGCCCGAAAGACCGGCGGCGCGCACACGCTCGAGTGTTTCGTCTACCCCGGTGAATTCCGAGTGCACGAGCAACGCGAACCCGCGCGGAGACAAGAGCCGGGGCAAGGAGTCGCACAACGGGTCGAGCACCGATCGCCCGTCCGGACCGGCATCCCAGCGCGGATCCTCACTGCCCCGGCCGTCGTCCGGCACATAGGGCGGGTTGGAGAGAACCACGTCGAACGGACCGTGTTCCACGGCCACATCCAGACTTCCTCGAAGTACCGAGATCGGCAGCCTCCGCGACAGGGCATTTGCCCGCGCGGTGAGAACCGCCCTGCGTGAAATATCGAGCGCAGTCACCGCCCCGGCCCCCGCCCTCGCGGCTGTGATTGCGAGAAACCCACTCCCGGTACAGAAATCGAGGACTTTGGCGTCCTGTGCACCTCCGGCGTCGCGGAGCGCCCGCGCAAGAAGAAACGAATCCTCTTGGGGGCGGTACACGCCGGGCAGACGCCACACTCGAGGGGAATCCGGACGGTCGAGGACTGGAGAAGTGGTCACAGCTACATCACCCCGGGGTTCGATGTGCGGAGTCGACGACTACGCACCAGCCAATGCCTGAGCCGACCGTGCGGAGGGCGCATCTTCCCGTCGACGACGCCCACAACGCGCCATCGAGCGGGTATTCGGTCATGGCCGCGAATACCCGTACCCCAGATCCGCGAAACCTGCCGTTTACGACCACGACTTCTCGGTCAGGACATCACCCGGCGCCCCAGGGCGTGCAGGCCGCGTCGCAGCGGCCCCGTCGCTCGCTGATCCTGCAGTGCGGCATCGGCGGCGTTCCAGCCGCACATTCCGTGTACGCCGCCGCCGGGGTGTGCTCCTGCGCTGGCCAGATACAGCTTGCCCACCGGGGTCCGCGACCCGCCGAGTCCTGGCGCGGGACGAAGGAACAACTGCTGGTGGATCTGCGCGGTACCACCGTTGACCGCTCCACCGACCAGGTTGGCGTCAGCCGCTTCGAGATCGGCGGGACGCTGCACGGTCCGGCCCAGAATCGTGTCCCGGAATCCGGGCGCGTACGCCTCGAGCTGGGCGTCGACCCTCTCGGCGAGAAGGTCGGCGGACTCGTCGTCGGTGACGCCGCGGGGCAGGTGCGTGTACGCCCACGCACTTTCGGTCCCGGCGGGCGACCGGGTGGGATCCGTCGTCGTCATCTGCCCGAAGAGCAGGAACGGAGACTCCGGAACCACCCCTGTCGACAGATCCGCCGACCAGCGGACCATCGCGTTCGAATCGGCACCGACATGCACGGTGCCCGTCCGGGACAACGACTCCGACCGCCACGGCACAGGACTGTCGAGCGCGTAGTTCACCTTGACCACGGGCGTGTCCCATTCGAATCCCTGCAGGTCGGCACGGGCACGCTCGGTGACGGAGGAACTCGCGAGCAACTTTTCGTACAGCGCGGGCGCCGACACGTCCGCGAGTATCGCCCGGCGGACCTTCACCCGTCGTCCGCCCGCAGTACGCACCGCTACGGCGGTTCCGTCTTCGACGTCGATATCGGTGACGCGATCGCCACATCGGATCTGCACACCGGCATGTTCACCGCGGCGGACCAGAGCGTCGGTGAGGGCACCCGCACCGCCGACCGGACACGGGAAACCCACGTCCTGGGCGAGCATGGTCAAGAGGTAACCCATCACGCCGCTGCCCGGGGCGTCGGGAGGGATATCGGAGTGCATGGCATTGCCGAGCAGGAGCAGGCGGGCTGCATCTCCGCCGAACAATTCCTCGCTCAGGCGACGGACGGGAAGCGCCAGCATCCTGGCGAAGCGCAGAGATTCCGCAGGCCCGAGTGCGCGCAGCAGTGACGTCGAACCCCGAACCGGCGGGAACGGGGAAAGAAGCAGCTTCAGCAGTGAACCGCGCACCGTGTTCCACTGCTCGACGAGCGTCATCCAGGCTTCCCCGTCACCGGCGCACCGGCGTTCGAGATCGGCGGCGGTGTCTTCGGCACGGCGCGAGACCACCACCGCGTCCTCGTCCTCGGGACCGAGCGGATGACCGAACGAGTTGGGCGACCGGCTCCAGCTCAAACCGTGGGACTCGAGGTCGAGTGCGGCAAAGGCGGGCGACACCGCTCCGAGCGGATAGAACGCGCTGAACAGGTCGGTCCGGAAACCCGGATGGAGTTCGGCGCTGCGTACGGCACCGCCGGGTTGCGGTTGTTCCTCGAGCACCAGTACGTCCCAGCCGGCATCCGCGAGTGCCGCCGCTGCGGTGAGCCCGTTGGGACCGGCACCGATGACGACGGCATCGACAGTTTCGGTACTCATCGCGCGGGCCCCGAGGGAGTCGCACGTTGCGCGAGGAGCGTCAACCGGGACAGGCACTCCCGATTCCGCGGCCATACCGCGGATTCCTGTACGAACTCGGGCAGCATGCTGGGGAGCCCGCTCACGACGTGCTCGGCCATGGTGATCGTCGACCCGCCTCCGGACGCGGGTTCGATCGTCAACCTGATCTCGGCCTGGCCGAAAGCCCACGCGCGTGCACGCAAGACGAGTTCTCGTTCGGGGGTCGCCGAGAGAACCTCGGTGCGGTCGTCGAGCAGCACGGGCCAGAGTCCGACCGAATGATGGATGCGGCTGCCGACGGCCGGCCAGGTCGCGTCGACCTTCCGAATGCGGGAGGCTCCGACGACCCACGTCGCATAGCTCCACCCGTCCGCCAGGACATCCCACACCCGGCTCGGCGAAGCAGTGGTCTCCTTGCGCGCGACTTTGGTCATCCCCGATTTCCCTCCTCGTCCGCGGTCCGTGCCGGGGGCATACCCGCGACCGCTCCGGCCCACACCGGCGCCTCGCGCGCGGGTGTGAGACGAGAAGCGGAGGGGTACCTGAGCGACATGCCCGCAGACAGAGAAGAACCCACACAGTCCGACGACGCAAGACAGGGAGCATCTGCATTCGTGTTCGCTCCCTCACCCCTGCTGACGGTCACGATCGAAAAAGCGCCGAGCGGGAGCACAGAACTGCACGTGCATCCCGGTGGACAGGGTTTCTGGATCGGCCGGATGGCATCCATCCTGGGCATGGACGTACACCTGTGCGGCCCCTTCGGCGGTGAGTCCGGCGGCATTCTCGTCGACCTCATCGGCCGCGAAGGCATCACGGTCCATCCGGTGTCTTCCGCCTCCGACAACGGCTCGTACGTCCACGACCGTCGCGGCGGCGAACGCGAAGTGGTCGTGGAGGTCGAGCCACCCACGCTCACCCGCCACGAGACGGACGACCTCTTCAGCGCCTCGCTCGGCGCAGGCATGTCCGCCGATGTTGCGATCATCGGCGGGCCGCACTGCGACGACGCCGTACCCACCGAGCTCTACACCCGCCTCTGCGCCGACCTGTCCGCCCTGAAGATCCCGGTCGTGGCAGATCTCTCGGGCCCGACCCTGACCGCCGCGCTGGAAGGCGGGGTGTCGCTGCTGAAGGTGAGCCACGAGGACCTCATCGAAGACGGCCGCGCGGCCTCGGAGGACCTCGACGACCTCATCGCCGCCATGCACTCGCTGCACAAGGAAGGTGCCGGAAGCGTCGTGATCTCACGTGCGGCCGATCCGGCGATCGCACTGCACGACGGGATGGTCTGGGAGGTCGAGGCGCCCCCGGTGCAGTCGGTGGACCACCGTGGCGCCGGCGACTCGATGACCGCGGGCCTCGCCGTCGGCTATGCCGACGGACTCCCGTTCGAGCAAGCTCTCCGGCTCGGTGCCGCCGCCGGCGCAGTGAACGTCACGCGACGAGGACTCGCCACCGGTCAGCGGCACTCGATCGAGAAGATGACCGAGAACGTGCAGGTGCGACGACTGGAGAAGGACCACACATGAAGGCGCTGATCGTCAACGACGACGGAATCGACAGTCCCGGGCTGGCCGCGCTGGCCCGGGTCGCCGTCGCGGCGGGCCTCGACGTGCAGGTGGCAGCACCCCACATCGAACGAAGCGGCGCCAGCGCAGCGCTGAGCGCCCTCGAGGACGACGGAAAGCTGAAGGTGTCGCGGCGGTCCATGCCGGAGGTTCCCGACGTGGACGTTCTCGCGGTCCACGCGTCCCCGGCATTGATCACGTTCGTCGCGTCGTACGGCGCCTTCGGTGACACTCCCGACCTCGTTCTGTCGGGGATCAACCTCGGGCCCAACACCGGTCGCGCGATCCTTCATTCCGGAACCGTGGGCGCCGCTCTCACCGCGGCGGCTCACGGGGCCCGCGCGGTCGCGTTGTCGCTCAACGCATCCGATCCCTCGTCGTGGGAGACCGCGGAATACATCGCCGAACGTGCCGTGCGATGGTCGATGGAGCACGGGGAACCCGGCGAGGTCCTCAACGTGAACATCCCCGATGTTCCGGTCGAGGAACTGCACGGGCTGCGCGAGGCCCAGCTGGCCGAATTCGGTGCGGTTCAGGCGGAGATCTCCGACTCGGACGAGGACTACGACGATCAATACGATGACGACGACACCCGCACCGTGACCATGTCCTTCAAGGCCATCGACATCCACGGGCCGGACGACACCGACGCCGTGTTGCTCAGCCGCGGGTGGGCCACCGCGACCGTCCTGCAGATGCCGTTCGAGATGGCGGGGTCCGATCTAGGCGACCTCGGATTCTCCCGGGACGGTGTGTCCCCTTCCTGAGCCCGCGTCTCCCGGCACTCGAGCACAACACCGACGGCACCGCGCCCCACGTGGATATCCACGTGGGGCGC
>NZ_JBHWWX010000072.1:0-7890 GCF_042730335.1 Rhodococcus sp. NPDC060084 | reverse complement strand
GTGCTTGAGCAGGCAGGTTCCGTCCGGGAGCCGCAGAACGGGGTGGGGGTGCCCGGCGCGGGCGATGCGCAGGGTGCCGGTGGCCGGGTCGGCAGGGATGTCAGTCCTGCTTGAACGACCTCTTGACGTCGTCTGCGGCGTCGGTGACCTTGTCACCGGCCTGCTTCATGCCGCCCTTGGTCTGCTGGCCCTTGCCTTCGGCCTCGAGATCACGATCGTTGGTGGCCTTGCCACCGTGCTCCTTGGCCTTGCCGGCCAGTTCTTCTGCCTTGTGCTTCGCCTTGTCGATGAAATCGGCCATCGGTCGGTCCTCCTTGTTTGACGGACGGTTCTCTCTCCGGATACCCGGCCGGCACGCAGCGAAACCGCGAACCGGCAAGCGGCGCCGAATGCGGCCGACCGTGTAACACTGCCTGGGTAGACCCATGAGGAGGAGAAAATGTCCGACCCGAACAGCGGCGACCCCATCGGCGATGCCCCCGATGCCGATCCCGAACTGACGCGCAACCGGTCCGGTGGCGGGGCAGCGGCGGTGTGGCGCGTGGTCACGGTGCTGGTGATCATTGCGCTGATCATCGCGCTGATCATGGTCTTCCTCTAGCGATCGCCCGAGCGGAGACCGGTCGGCCTAGAGCCAGTCGCGGCGTTTGAACAGCACGAACAGCACGGCTGCGGAGAAGAAGACGATGACAGCGACCGCGAGGACGCCCATTTCCTCTCCCGAGCCGGGAAACGGCACGTTCATCCCGAACCAGCCGGTCACAGCGGTCGGCACCGCGATGATCGCGGCCCAGCCGGTCAGCTTCTTCATGACGGTGTTGAGACGGGCATCCTGCAGCGACAGATTCGTCTCGAAGACGGTCGTGACCATGTCGCGTAGCGATTCGGTCCATTCCGTGGCACGGAGAACGTGGTCGTAGAGGTCGGTGTACCAACCGTCCAGCCCGGGCGTGATACCGTGTTCGGCGCGAAAGTGCATCACCGCGTTGACGACCTCTCGCATCGGCAGCACGACCCTGCGCAGCTGAACCAGTTCCTTGCGGAGCCTGTAGACAGCCCGCTGGATCTGCTTCGGCTGGGCCTCGTCGGCGAACAACCCGTCCTCGATCTCCTCGATCGCGTCGTCGAGGTCACGGATGGTGTCGAATTGCCCGTCGACGACCACGTCGAGCAGGCCGTGCAGCAACGCAGCGGTGCCGAATTTCAGCAGGTCGGGGTTTGCGTCCCAGCGGGTCACCACATCGTCCATGTCGAACGGGCCGCGGCTACGGACGGTGACCAGGCACCCGGGCAGAAGGAATGCCGAGATCCGCGTCGTGCTCAGCCGGGATTCGTACGCCTCCACCGCGGGATCAGGGCCGGTCGCGAGGTGCGTGGCGTAGACGGTGAGGAAGGTGTGCGTCGCATAGCGCGTCGCTTTGGTGCGTTCGCCGCGCGCGAGCGCATCTTCCACCGCGTGGGGGTCGAAGCTCAGCTCCTCCGCCAGCGCGAACAGTCTCTCCGGTTTCGGATCGAGAAGATCCACCCATACGAGGCAGTCGGGGTCCTGCAGGTAGTCCGAGATGTCGGCGAACGGGACGTTGTCACCCTCGACTTTTCCGCTGCGCCACACCCGTGTGCGGACCTGGCCGTCGTGGATGGTGGTCATTCTCGCAGTCTGCCCGACTCGCTCCCGGTGTGTGCAGGGTCGAGCCCGTGTTCTCGAACCGGTTCGTCGCGGGTGACGACGGGGCGCGTGTCCCTGCGTGCAACCGTTCCGGCCGTCACATTCGGGTGCCGACACCTCCGGCGTCGGCCAGTCGGAGCATTTCGGCGAGGAATGCCTCGTCGACGATGGGCCACCCTCCGGGCAGCGTGCCGGTGCGCACCCTGTCCTGCAACGACTGGAGCACCGCGACCACGTGCGGGCCACCGTCGATGAGATGCCGCACCAATCCGCGCTCCCCGCACAGCGCGACGAGCGGCGCAACGGTTCGCTCCGCTTCCTCGTACCGCCCGGCGGCGTGGAGGCATGCCACGACGAGCCGGGTGTAACTCATGTGAGTCCGCGGGCGACGGCCTGCGGTCCGGCGTTGCCACCACCGCGCCCACTCCACGGATTCGGCCACGGCGGCCGGCTCGCCGGTGCGGTAGAGCAGACGGATCGCGGTAGCGTCCTCGTATTGCGCGGTGACCTCTTCCGGTCCCACCGCGAGGGGCGTATCGGGATCCGGCATCGTTCGGTGCGGCGGTACCTCGGGGTCGAAACCCAAACGCAGACGTTCGTTCTCGATTCGTGCTCGCAGGCGCGGAAGTTCGTGTGTCGACGCCGCCCGAAGTCCTTCGTCGAGCAGTTCGAGGGCGGCATCCCTGTCTCCGCGCAGTAACTTCAGCCGAGCTGCGGTGGCAAAGCGAGCCATCATGAAATCGGCTATGCCACCCTCGATTCCGAGTAATTTGCTCTCGTCGAGCAAGGCTTCCGCCTCAGTGATTCGTCCCTGCTCGTACATCATCTCGCCGAGCATCGCAGCCGACAGCCGACCCGCGTGGCTGTGGATTCCGCTGCTGTTCCGAGCCGCGCGCAATGCCCTGCGGAAGTACTCCTCGGCGCTCGCAACGTCGAGTTGTTCGTTCGCGGCCATGCCGCACAGGCACATCCCGTAGATCGACGCGAACTGCCCGCGTGCGCGCTCGTGGTAAGGCCGGGCCCACTCCTGACGGCGCCGCGCACTGTCGAATTCGAAACACAGGAGGTCCGCGTAGGACGCGAAGACGGACGCGGAGCCTACCGCCCAGGGACGGGCATCCTGGGGTTCGGCGAGGACCGGTTCCACCAACTCTGCGATCCCCCGGACCTGATCGGCGTTCATCAGGAGCGCCGCTTCGGCCACGCGGGTCTCGACGAGGAGCGCATCGAGTTCGGACGAGGGGAGAGTGCTTCGGGCGCATGCGGCCGGAATGGCGGCAAGCGCCCCCCGTGCCTCCGAGAACCGCTGCAGCGCAGCGTCGGCCCAGCTTCGACTCAACAGCAGACGGGGGTCGTCGGCGACCGCCCGAGGTGGCAGCTTGTCGATCTGGGCCAGGAGAGTGCCCATATGCCCCTGCTCCATCAGGGACATGCCGTCCGTGGCCACCAGATCCACCGCGAATGCCGTGTCACCGGCGGCGAGCGCGTGGTCGACGGACTCGCGGATCAGGTGGTGCCGCGCGCACCACTGCGCGGCGGCGCGGTGCAGTGCGGGGATGCGCTCGGGATGGTCGCGTTCGAGGCGTCGGCGCAGGAACTCGCGGAACAGGTGATGGAAGCGGAACCAGACGCGTTCGTCGTCCACCGGACGAAGGAACAAGTCGCGTTGTTCCGCGTCCTCGAGCATCGCCTGGCTGTGCGGCTCGCCGGTCAGTGCTGTGGCGAGTCCGGCACAGATGGAGTGCGTGACCGAAATCGCCGTGAGGAACTCGTACATCTCCGGCTCGAGCGTGGAAAGTACGTTCTCGGCGAGGTATTCACCGATCGCGTGGTGGCGACCGCTCAGATTCTCGATCATGGCCGACGGATCGTCGCTGTCCCGCAACGACAACGACGCGAGTTGCAGGGCAGCGGCCCAGCCTTCGGTGGTGTTGTTCAATCGCTGTACGTCGTCGGGAGACAGATGCAGGCCCCCGACGTCGCGAAGAAACGCCTCGGACTCCTGGTCGTCGAAACGCAATGCGGCCGAGTCGACTTCCAGCAGCTCGTCGCGCACGCGCATGCGGCTGAGCGGTAATCCGGCCCGGCTGCGGCTGGTGACGACGACGTGCAGGTTCGGTGGCCCTTGCTCGATCAGAAGTTCGAGAGCCGCAACGGTTTCCTGTGAGGTGACACGATGCCAGTCGTCGACCACGAGCGTCGTCGGCTCACCGGTCCGGAAGATCTCGTCGATGAGCGTACTCAGGACGTAACGGGTCGCCTCGTCACCGTGCGCCTGCAGAATCTGCGCGAGGTCGCGGGCGAGCGCGGGGTGGAGTTGCTTGACGGCTTCGATCAGGTGCGCGAGAAACCAGGTGACGTCGTTGTCGTCGCTGTCCACGGTGAGCCACGCGACGGGAACACCTTCGGCTGTGAGCACGTCCCGCCATTGCGCCGCGAGAGTCGACTTCCCGAATCCGGTCGGGCCGTGGATGGCAGTGAGCCGCCGACTCTGCCCGGAGCGGAGCAGTCGAAGCAAGCGGGTTCGGTGGACGAGCGGCCGGGCAGGCAGCGGAGGACGGAAACGGGTGGCGGGGGCAGTCGACCGCGGCGTGACGGCAGCGGTAGGCGGGTGGCCCGTCTCCGGAGGTGCGTCCGCCCGCGCGTCCGTGAGATCCGCAGGCGGCGACGAGGGCAGCGCCATGTCGTCGACCTTCAGACCGTGACGCCACTCGATTGCACGGAGAAGCTCACCGAACTCCGCGGCGGACGCCGGACGATCCTCGGGGTCGGGCGCCATTCCGCTCTCGAGGGCGACGCACAGATCATCCGGGATACCGGAGCCCCGAAGGTCCGGGACGGGCTCGGACGTCATCCGCACGAACTGGGCGACGACCCGCTCACCCACCTTGCGTTCGAAGGCCGCGTGACCTGTGATCGCGCAGAACAAGGTGGCGGCGAGCCCGTACAGATCCGACGCCGGTGTCGGCTGCCCGCCGCGCAGGACCTCGGGGGCGGTGAACGCGGGCGATCCGGTGATCATCCCGGGTGTCGTGCGGAAGCCGCCCCCCACGTGCGCGATGCCGAAGTCGGTGAGCTGGGGCTCGCCGTATTCGGTGATGAGGATGTTGCCGGGCTTGACGTCCCGGTGCAGGACGTCTGCACGGTGGGCGGTCTCGAGTGCTCCGGCGACTTTCACGCCGATCCGTATCGCCTCCGGCCACGGCAACGGGCCGTGCTTGCGGATCCGCGTGTCGAGCGAGTCGTGCGGGTGGTAGTGCATCACCAGGTAAGGCTGGTTCGAGTCCGTGGTCCCGGCCTGCAGCACGTTGACGATGTTCGGGTGGCCCGAGAGCCGGCCCATCGCGCGCTGTTCCCGCAGGAATCGTTCGAGGTTGTCGGGATCGAGGGTCGTGCGGAGCACCTTCACCGCGACCGTCCGGTCCAGCGACTCCTGTCGGCAGCGGAAGACGATTCCGAAACCGCCGCGGCCGATTTCTTCGGCGTCGGTGAATCCCGCATCGGCCAGCGAACGCACGATTTCGGCAGTGTCCACCGTCGGCGCCGGGGCGCGCTGGGTGGAGATCAACTCGTAATCGGGCATCGTTTCGATCACCTCGCGGGGCCGTTTCTTCAGCGTAGTCCCGAAATGTGCACTCCCGACGCGGATCGTTCGCACGCCCTCGTTTACCGTGATCCGACCGGACCCTGGCAACGATGCCAACGGACCGGTCCAACAACACTGCTATCAGAAGTGGGACATCAATGAAGAAGACTGTCGCGGCGCTGTTCGGCGCAGGCGTGGTCCTGCTCGCGTCGGCGTGCGGATCCTCGGACGGAACCGCATCGGCCGACGAGACCACCACCACGACCACCACAACCACCACGAGCGCCTCGTCGGCGCAGGGTGGTGCAGGTGTGCAGCTCGGCAACAGCTACGACGAGAACTGCGACGCTCTCGTTCCGTACCTCGACGAGCTCGAGGAATGGGGACAGGATCGTGCCCAGGCAGCGCAGGCCGTCGCGGATGCGCAGCAGCAGCTCCCGCAGTGGCAGGAGCTCGACGTAGAGCAGCAGGCAGACACGCTCCGCGCCATCGAGAACGCCGGCAAGGGCGAGTGCTGACAGACCCGCTGTTCGACAGGTTGCGGCGCTTCCCGGATGTGGAAGCGCCCAATCTGTTCGCTGTCGATGCCGCGGACCGGCTGATCCTCGACGAAGCCGGCCCGGCCCTCGAGGCGGCTCCCGACGGCACCGTCGTCGTGATCGACGACCAGTACGGTGCCCTGACCCTCGGCGCGGCGGTCCGCTACGCGATATCCGGCCTGCGCGTCCATCAGGATTCGATCGTGGCCGAGCGCGCCCTGGCCGCCAACGCTTCCCGTGAGAACCTCGCGGACCGGTACGCGTCACACGGTCTGGACGAACAACTCCTCCGCGGCGCCCGCGTCGTGCTCCTGCGCCTGCCGCGTTCGCTCGGCGCGCTCACCGAGACAGCCGAAGCGATCGCCCGGCACGCCGACCCGGAAGTCGTCGTCTTCGCCGGTGGCCGGGACAAGCACATCACCGTCGCCATGAACGACGTGCTCGCACGATCTTTCGCCGAGGTCCGGGCGTCACGGGGGAGGCAGAAGTCGCGCGTGGTCACCGCGCGCGGGCCGATCCCGGGCCCGAGCACCTATCCGGTACGGGAAACCCTCCCCGAACTCGCCCTGGTCGTCGTCGCGCACGGCGCCGCGTTCGCCGGCCCGCGACTGGATATCGGCACCCGCTTCCTCCTCGACTTCCTGCCGCGAACGGCACCGGACGCATCCGTCGCCGTGGACCTCGGATGCGGCACCGGCATCCTGGCGACCGTGCTCGCGCGGCAGCACCCGGACATGCGGGTGATCGCCACCGATCAGTCGGCCGCCGCGGTGGACTCGGCCGCGGCGACCGCATCCGCGAACGGCGTCGCCGACCGCGTCGATGCGCTGCGCGACGACGTCGCAGGCTCGCTGCCCGACGCCTCCGTCGACCTCGTGGTGTGCAACCCGCCCTTCCACATCGGTGCGGCCGTCCACACCGGCGCCGCGGAGAAGATGTTCGCCGCGGCGGGTCGCATCCTGCGTCCGGGAGGAGAGATGTGGACGGTGTACAACTCGCACCTGCGCTACCGCCCCATCCTGAAACGGGTGGTCGGCGCCACGAGTGTCGAGGGCCGCAACCCCAAGTTCACCGTGACTCGATCGGTGCGCACCCGGTAGAGTCCGATTCGTCCGGGGTCTGCTCTGCGGCGACCGTCACAGCGGTCGGAGGGAGGGAACTTCTGCCCCGGCTTACGCGTTGAGCGGACAGAAGCGACCACCAGAAGGGAAGTGCACGGTGCGCACCACCAGTAACCCGGTGTTCCGTAACCTGCCCAAGCAAGAGGGCGGCGGATACGCCAGTTTCGGCTCTGCGTCGGCAGGCGCCGCGCAGGTCACCCAGCAATTCGGCCAGCCGCAGTATTCGCCTACGGACCCGTGGGCGCGGCCTACGACCGAGCGGTCGATGACCATCGACGACGTCGTCACCAAGACCGGTATCACGCTCGGCGTGCTCACCGTCTCTGCGCTGATCTCCTACGTCCTCGTCACCATGAACACCGGCCTGGCCGCACCGTTCGTCATCGGCGGCGGTCTCCTCGGTCTCGTCCTGGTGCTCGTAGCCACCTTCGGCCGCAAGATGGACAATCCGGCGATCGTGCTCGCGTACGCCGTGGCGGAGGGCTTCTTCCTCGGCGCGCTGTCGTTCATGTTCACCGACATCACGTTCGGTGGCGCCGGTGGCTCGACACTCATCGCTCAGGCCGTCCTCGGCACGTTCGGTGTCTTCTTCGGCATGCTCGTCGTGTACCGCACGGGCGCGATCCGGGTCACGCCGCGTCTGACCAGGATGATCGTCGGCGCTCTCGTCGGTGTCCTGATCCTCGCGCTGGGCAACATCATCGCGGGCTTCTTCATCGACGGCGGCCTCGGGCTGCGTGACGGTGGCCCGCTGGCCATCATCTTCAGCCTCGTGTGCATCGGCATCGCGGCGTTCAGCTTCCTGCTGGACTTCGACTCCGCCGATCAGCTGATCCGCGCTCAGGCTCCGGAGAAGGCCGCGTGGGGCGTCGCCCTCGGCCTCACCGTGACCCTGGTGTGGCTCTACGTCGAGATCCTGCGTCTGCTGAGCTACTTCCAGAACGACTAGCAACAACCACGAACGAAGGCCCCGGGCGA
>NZ_JBHWWX010000071.1:0-8524 GCF_042730335.1 Rhodococcus sp. NPDC060084 | reverse complement strand
TCGGTGTTTTCGGAGGTGCTCGGTGTCGAGCGGGTGGGGCTCGATGATGATTTCTTCGCCTTGGGTGGTAACTCGCTGATTGCGACCCAGGTGGTCGCGCGCCTGGGTGCGGGGCTCGGTACTCGGGTGCCGGTGCGGGTGTTGTTCGAGGCGGCCACCGTCGGGGAACTTGCGGTGCGGGTGTCGGAGGCCGGTGGCGGGCCGGGTGTGGTGCTGTCGGCGCGGGAGCGTCCGGCGCAGATTCCGTTGTCGTTGGCGCAGCAGCGGATGTGGTTCCTGAATCGGTTCGATCCGGATTCCACCGCATACAACATTCCGCTCGCCCTGCGAATGACCGGTGCACTGAACGTCGGAGCGCTTCGCGACGCGGTCGCGGATCTGGTCTCCCGGCACGAATCACTGCGCACCGTCTACCCGGAGACGGAGTCCGGCCCCGTTCAGCGCATCCTCCCGGCGGCGCAGGCGTCGGTGGACCTGACCCCGGAAGATGTCACGGCGACAGACCTCGAGGCTCGGATGCGCGAGATCGTCTCGGCCGGATTCGACGTGACGACGAACGTGCCCGTGCGTATGCACTTGCTGCGCGTGACCGACGAGGACCATGTGCTGGTGACGGTCGTGCACCACATCAGTGGCGACGGGTCCTCGATGGTGCCGCTGGTGCGTGACGTGATGACGGCGTATTCCGCGCGCACCGCCGGAACCGAACCGGCCTGGGCGCCATTGGAAGTGCAGTACGCGGACTACGCGCTGTGGCAGCGCGAGGTGCTCGGCTCCGAAGACGACCCGGACTCGACCGCCGCGAAGCAGCTCGCCTATTGGCGTGAGTCTCTGGCCGACCTGCCCGACCAGCTGGATCTCCCGCTCGATCGACCGCGGCCGGCACTGCAGAACTTCCGCGGCGACCGTGTGGAGTTCCGCATCGGTGCCGACCTGCACGGTGAGCTACGCGACCTCGCTCGAGCGCAGAACGCCACGGTGTTCATGGCCGTGCATGCCGCGTTCGCGGCGCTACTCGCTCGGCTGTCGGGTGCCGGCGACATCGCGGTCGGCACACCCATCGCGGGCCGTGACCAGCAGGCCACCGACGACCTCATCGGCATGTTCGTCAACACGCTCGTGCTGCGGCTGCAGGTGAACGGCGGCAACTCCTTCGGTGATCTGCTCGTCGCCGCCCGTGAAACGGATCTGCAGGCGTTCGCGCATGCCGATATACCGTTCGAACGACTCGTCGAGGTCCTCAATCCGGCGCGCTCGACAGCACGGCACCCGCTTTTCCAGGTCGGGTTCTCGTTCCAGAACCAGCGCCGCTCGGAACTCGAGCTGCCGGGTCTGGACGTGGTGCCGATCGACCTCGAAGGTGGCGTCGCACAGTTCGACATGCACCTGATCGTCACCGACCGTTACCGCGAGGACGGCACGCCGGACGGGATCGACGCCGTCCTCACCTACGCGACGGATCTGTTCGAGCGGGAGACCGTGGAAGCGGTCGCAGACAGGTTCGTGCAGCTACTCGGTGCGTTCGTCGAGGATCCCGCTGCGCCGGTCGGTGACCACCTGCTGCTTCTCCCGTCCGAGCGCCACGATCTCGCCGCACGGAACGAGACCACCCACGACACCGGCGTATCCGCCACCCTCGTCGACCTGTTCGACGAGCAGGTCGCCACCCGGCGCGATGCCGTGGCCCTCGACTACGAGGGCCGGCAGTGGACGTACGGCGAGTTCGACTCGTCGGTGAACCGGCTCGCCCGATATCTGATCTCGCTCGGTGTGGGACCCGAAGATCGTGTCGCACTTGCAGTTCGGCGTTCTCCTGAACTGCTGGTCGGGATGTATGCGATCGCCAAGACCGGCGCCGCGTACGTGCCCGTCGACCCCGCGCAGCCTGCCGAGAGGAACGCGTACATCCTCGACGCTGTTGCACCCGCGGTGATCGTCACGACGAGTGCGGACCCGGTCGGACACGGACAGGTTCGGGTGGTCGAACTCGACCGCGTCGACCTCTCCGATGTCGCGGACACACAGGTCACCGATGTCGAGCGGACCGCGCCGCTACGGCCGGACCACACGGCCTACGTGATCTTCACATCGGGTTCGACGGGCAGGCCGAAGGGCGTTGCCGTTCCGCATGCCGCGATCGTGAACCAGTTGCTGTGGAAGCGCAGCTTCTTCGGACTCGGCCCGGACGATGCCGTGCTCCTCAAGACGGTCGCCACCTTCGACCTGTCGGTGTGGGAGTTCTGGTCGGCGCTCACGTCCGGGGCGCGGCTGGTCGTGGCAACGGCGGACGGGCATCGGGACCCCGACTACCTGCTCGGACTGCTGCGGGATCGCAATGTCACCACGTTGCACACCGTTCCCTCCATGCTGTCGATGCTCATGACCGTGGCGGCCGGCCCGCTTTCCCCGTCGCTGCGTCGCGTCCTCGCGATCGGTGAGGCCCTGCCGGCTCCGGTGGCACAGCAGTTCCGGCAGGCGAATTCGGCGGCGCTGTACAACCTGTACGGTCCGACCGAAGCTGCCGTGTCGGTCACCGTTCACGAGGTCGACGATGCAGACACGGTCATCGTCCCGATCGGTGTGCCCGAGTGGAACACCGCCGTCCACGTTCTCGACGGGCGGTTGCGTCCGGTCGCCCCGGGTGTGGCAGGCGAGTTGTACCTCGCGGGGGCTCAACTGGCGCGTGGCTACCACGACCGCCCCGACCTGACGGCCGACCGATTCGTCGCGGATCCGTTCGGCGGCGGACGGATGTACCGCACCGGCGACATCGTTCGATGGAACCGGGACGGCCGACTCGAGTACCTCGACCGCGCCGACTTCCAGGTGAAGATTCGCGGATACCGGATCGAACTCGGCGAGATCGAGGTTGCTCTGCGCGACCTCACGGACGTGCGGGACGTCGCTGTCGTGGTGCGCTCCGACGCCCGGACCGGCGACCGGCTGATCGCCTACGTCGTTCCGGCCGATGGGCGATTCGACGAGAACGATGTCCGTTCCGCACTTGCCGAACGGCTTCCGTCGTACATGGTGCCGTCGGCGTTCGTGGAACTCGATGCGCTGCCGCTCAGCACCAACGGCAAACTCGACCGGGCGGCACTGCCCGATCCCGGCGTCGAGGCAGGCGAGTTCCGCGCACCGACCAATCCGGTCGAGGAGGTCGTCGCGGATGCAGTGGCCGAGTTGCTCGGTGTGGAGCGGGCTGGTCTCGACGACGACTTCTTCGCCCTCGGCGGCAATTCCCTGCTCGCGACGCAACTCGCGGCACGCCTCGGCGCGGCGCTCGACACGAAGGTGGCCGTGCGCAAGGTGTTCGAGGCACCCACGGTGGGGGCTCTTGCCGCCCATATCCAGCCTTCCGTCGGGGTGGGGGCTCGCGCCCCCCTCGTTGCCGGACCGCGGCCCGAACGTATTCCGTTGTCGTTGGCGCAGCAGCGGATGTGGACCCTGAACCGGGTCGATCCCGACTCCGGTGTCTACAACATCCCGGTTGCCGTGCGCTTGACCGGTGAACTCGACACCGAGGCCCTCCAGAACGCGGTCTTCGACCTGTTCGCGAGGCACGAGGTACTCCGGACCGTCTACCCGGACACCGCGGACGGCCCCGTGCAGGTCGTCCTGCCGGTTGCGAAGGCCGTTCCGGCTCTGACCCCGATCGATGTGACGCCCGGCGAACTCGTCGACCGTCTCACCGAGATCCTCGGCGCCGGATTCGACGTCACCGGTTCGCTGCCTCCGGTGCGGATGGCGGTGTTCCGGATCTCGGCGAGCGAACATGTGCTGGCCGTGGTCGCGCACCACATCGCCGCGGACGGTTACTCGATGCGACCGCTCGTCCGCGACGTGATGCTCGGCTACACCGCCCGTGCGCAGGGACAAGCCCCGGGCTGGGAGCCACTCGAGGTCCAGTACACGGATTACACGCTCTGGCAGCAGTCCGTCCTCGGTTCCGAGGACGATCCGGACAGCGAACTGTCACGTCAACTCGATTACTGGGCAAGTGAACTCGCGGGTGCACCCGAAGTGCTTGCGCTCCCCACCGACCGTCCGCGACCGGCCCGGCAGTCCACCGCGGGTGCATCGATCACCTTCGACGTCGGTGAGGAACTCGCCGTCCGTATCGAGAAGGTCGCACGGGAACACCACGCCACCGTATTCATGGCGATGCACGCTGCCTTCGCGGTGCTGCTCTCCAGGCTGTCCGGCAGCGACGACATCACCGTGGGCACTCCGACGGCGGGTCGTGGTGAAGAAGCGCTCGACGGTCTCGTCGGCATGTTCGTCAACACCCTGGTGCTCCGCACCCGCGTCCCCGGTTCGTCGACGTTCTCGGACATGCTGGAACAGGCCAGGGAAAAGGATCTCGCCGCGTTCGGCAACGCGGACGTGCCGTTCGAACGGGTCGTGGAACGTCTCGGCGTGCGCCGGAGCAGCGCGTACACTCCGCTGTTCCAGGCGATGCTTACGTTCCAGAACATCCAAACCGGGACATTCGAACTGCCGGGTCTGGCAGTGACGCCGCTCGAGACGGGCGTAGACCAAGCGAAATTCGATCTGCAGTGCACGGTCGTCGAACAGTTCTCGCCCGATGGTGCGCTTCAGGATCTCGACGTGACCTTCACGTACGCCACGGCGTTGTTCGACGCGGCAACGGTGGAAACGTTCGGTCGTCGCTTCGTCAGAATCCTCGACGCCGTCGCCACCGACCCTCGCACAGTGCTGCGGTCGATCGACATCCGTTCGGACGAGGAACGTGCGCGTGCCGCACGGCCGCAGAAGGCGCGAACGGTGGCGGATCTTCCCGCACTCGTGACGGAAGCAGCCACGGTCGCGCCCGACACGGTCGCCTTCGCGCACGGTGAACGCGAAGTCACATTCGGTGAGTTCGCGGGACGCCTGGACACGATGACGACGACCACTGGCGGTGCGCTGACCGCGGAAGCGCTCGTATCGGTGGTGCTCAACGGGTTGGTGCCGGGAATGCTGCCAGAACTGGGGGCGGACGGCCTCGCGCAACTCGTGCGTCAGGTGATCGCCCTGGCGGAGGAAGTGATCTCCGCGGATTAGTTCTGCGTCGGTCCGTTCGGGATAATCGAGGATCGAATGTCGTTCGACGCTCGGACAGTACCGTCGGGGGTCGCGTGAGCGATACAGCGAGCGCAGGTTATTTCAGGAGGATGGGGTAGATGACGAGTGACGTGGCGGGCAATCCGGCGTTGGCAATCGGCGATCTGCCTCGGGTGCTCGCCGCCGTGGCGGACGTCGAGCCCGGCCGTGTAGCCCTCGTCGACGGCGAGACCCGGCTTACCTACGGCAGCCTGCACCAGGAGATATCCACCCTCGACGCGGCGATGGGTGGCGCGCTCGGGTTCGACGCTCTCCTCCCTGTCGTGCTGTCGAACGTCGCCCCCGGACTACTCGGGGGTGCAGGGCTTCCCGCGGTCGTCGAGTCGCTTCTCTCCGACGCCCTGGTGGTGCTCGGAGACGACGCGGTCGCGCCGGTGGTAGCCGACCCGAACACCCTCGCTGCAAAGTTCGATGCGCAGGTCGCGGCGACACCGGACGCGACGGCGCTCCGATTCGAGAACGACACCCTGACCTATCGCGAGTTCGATGCGCGCGCGAATCGCCTCGCGCGGCACCTGATCGACCTCGGTGTGGGGCCCGACGTTCGCGTCGGTCTCGCCGTCCGGCGGTCGCTCGAGTTGCTCGTCGGCATGTACGCGATCGTCAAGGCCGGTGGCGCTTACGTGCCTCTCGATCCCGATCACCCGGCCGATCGGCTTGCCTACGTCCTCGAGATCGCCGAACCCGCAGTCGTCGTCACGACCGCACGAGACGACGTGGACCTGCCTGCCACGGTTCCGACGGTGGCGGTCGACACGATCGACCTGTCGGGCGTCTCCGACGAACCCGTCCGGCCCGAGGAGCGGACGGGCGCGCTGACCGCCGACCACCTGGCGTACGTCATCTTCACCTCCGGATCCACGGGGCGTCCCAAGGGCGTGGCAGTCGAACACCGTGCGATCGTCGCGAACATCGCCTGGCGCCAGGCCGAGTACGGAATGTGCGCCGACGACGTGGTCGTGCAGAAGACCCCGTTCACGTTCGACGTTTCGGTGTGGGAGTTCTTCTGGCCGCTACAGGTGGGAGCGTGCCTGACGATCGCAGCGCCCGATGGCCATCGCGATCCCGGGTACCTCGCCCGCACCATGATCGACCACGGCGTGACCATCGCTCACTTCGTACCGTCGATGCTCGCGGTGTACCTCGAGGAGCCTGCCGCTGCATCGGTGACCTCCCTGCGCTATGTCTTCGCGTCCGGTGAGGCGCTGCCTCCGCAGACGGTGGCGCGGTTCCATCAACTGTCCTCGGCGAGCCTGCACAATCTGTACGGGCCCACCGAAGCCGCGGTCGACGTTACCTACTACGCCACCGCGCCCGGCGACACCGTCGTCCCTATCGGCGCGGCGGTTGCCGACACCGGTCTCTACGTTCTGGATGAGGGTCTGCGTCCGGTTCCGGACGGATCCGAGGGCGAGTTGTACCTCGCCGGGGTCCAGTTGGCGCGTGGCTACCTGCAACGCCCCGATCTGACCTCCGACCGGTTCGTCGCAGACCCGTTCGGAGACGCCGGCGACCGCATGTACCGGACCGGCGACCTCGTGAAGACGAACGCCGACGGGCAACTCGAGTACATCGGCCGCACCGACTTCCAGGTCAAGCTCCGCGGACTGCGCATCGAACTCGGAGAGATCGAATCGGCACTGCTCGACCACCCGGCGGTGCGTCAAGCCGTGGTGGTGGTGCACCACGAACCCACCCTCGGCGACCACCTTGTCGCCTACCTCGTCACCGACGGCCGCGAGATCGACCGCACCGAACTCGCAGACGCGGTGCGGCGACGTCTGCCCGACTACATGGTGCCGTCGCTGTTCGTCGCACTCGACGCCTTCCCGCTGGGCGCGAGCGGAAAACTCGATCGAAAGGCGTTGCCGGAACCCGACTTCAGCTCACTCCAGCGGGAGTACCGCGCGCCGTCCACCCCGACCGAACACGCTGTGATTGCTGCCTTCGAGCAGGTTCTCGGCGCCGAACGACTCGGCGTGGACGACGACTTCTTCGACCTCGGCGGCAACTCGCTCAGTGCGACCCGCGTGGTGGCACGCCTCGGTGCCGACCACAACGTCCGTATCGACGTCCGCGAGTTCTTCGATGCGCCGACCGCCGCCGAACTCGCGGCGCTCGTCGACGCCGCAGCGGCTGACGGTGGCGACGAGCGTGCACCGCTGGTTGCACAGGCGCGTCCGGATCGGGTGCCGTTGTCGTTGGCGCAACAGCGGATGTGGTTCCTCAACCGCCTCGATCCCGGTTCTGCGGTGAACAACATCGTGCTGGCGATCCGGCTGGTCGGGCGCGTCGAGGTCGAGGCCCTGTCGTCCGCGGTCTCCGACGTGATCGCCCGGCACGAGTCGCTCCGGACGATCTACCCGGACGATGAGGGGATCGGCAGGCAGCAGGTGTTGCCGGTCTCGGAATTCGTCGTCGACATGACGCCCGAACCGATCTCCCCGAACGACGTGGTCGCCCGCGTCACCGACATCGTCTCCGAAGGATTCGATGTCACCCGTCAGGTGCCGTTCCGGGTGCGGGTGCTGCGCGTCTCTGACCAGGAATACGTGCTGGTGGTGGTGGTCCACCACATCTCCGCCGACGGATTCTCCGCCGGCCCCCTGACACGAGATGTCATGTCTGCCTATGTGTCCCGGGCCTCGGGGAGTGCTCCGCAGTGGGAACCCCTCGAGGTGCAGTACGCCGATTACGCACTCTGGCAGCGCGAGGTGCTCGGGAGCGAGGACGACCCGTCGTCGCTCATGGCACAACAACTCGACTACTGGCGCCGGACGCTGGCGGAGCTTCCCGACGAGCTGGAGCTTCCACGGGATCGCCCGCGCCCCGCGGTGGCGAGCAACCGAGGAGCATCGCACCGGCTCGACGTGGGTCCCGACCTGCGTCGTCGTGTCGCAGAGCTCGCGCGCCGGCAGGGCTCGACCGAGTTCATGCTGGTGCACGCCGCGTTGGCAGTGCTGCTCGGCCGGTTGTCGGGTACCGAGGACATTGTCGTCGGGTCACCTGTCGCCGGTCGCGGGGACGCCGCGCTGGACGATGCGATCGGCATGTTCGTCAACACCTTGGTGCTCAGGACTCCGATCGACACCTCCCGCTCGTTCGACGAGGTGCTCGGCAGCGTGCGCGACGTGGACCTGGAGGCGTTCGCGCATGCGGATGTGCCGTTCGAGCGGTTGGTGGAGGTGCTCGATCCTGCGCGTTCGCAGGCGCGTCATCCGCTGTTCCAGGTGATGCTGACCTTCCAGAACATGCCCGTCACATCCCTCGAGCTCCCCGGCCTGTCGGTCGAGTCACTGGAATTCGACACGGCGATCGCGAAGTTCGATCTGCAGGTGACCGTCACCGATCTGGCCGGGTCGGGTGAGCAGGGTTTCGGTATCGAGTTCACGTATGC
>NZ_JBHWWX010000070.1:0-8756 GCF_042730335.1 Rhodococcus sp. NPDC060084 | reverse complement strand
AGGTCCAGCTGATCGGGAAGGCCGTCCAAAGACTGTTTCCAGAACGCGATCTGCTTGGCTGCCAACGACTCCGGGTCCGACTCGTCGCCGAGTACTTCACGCTGCCACAACGAGTAATCCGCGTATTGCACCGGAAGCGGTTCCCAGCCGGGCTCGTATCCGCCGGAACGCGCCACATAGGCCGCAACCAGGTCACGGGTCAGTGGTCCCATCGAAGAACCGTCGGCAGAGATGTGATGGACGACGAACGCGACGATGATCTCGTCGTCCCCCACCGCGTACAGGCGAATTCGGAGCGGCACCTCGGCGGTGACGTCGAAACTCGTATTCGCCAACTCACGAACGAGGCCGGGCAACTGATCCCAGTCCGTCCGGACGGGCTCCAGATCGGGCGCTACCGATGAGACCGGCAACACGATCTGAACGGCACCGTCGTCCGACTGCGGGTAGGAGGTGCGCAGCATTTCGTGTCGTTCGAGCACATCGCGGATGGCTGCCTGCAGTGCAGCGAGATCCAGTCGTCCGCTGAGTCTCAACGCGATCGGCAGGTTGTATGCCACGGAGTCGGGATCGAACCGGTTGAGGAACCACATCCGCTGCTGCGCCAACGACAACGGAACCCGGTCCGGACGCGGCCCAGCGACGAGAGGCACCGTTCCCCCCGAGCCTGCATGTTGCCCGACGTGTGCGGCCAACGCCTCGACGGTCGGTGCATCGAACAGGGCTCGCACCGGCACCCGAGTGTCGAGCGCCGAGCCCAGCCGTGCGACCACTTGCGTGGCGTTCAGCGAGTTGCCACCCATTGCAAAGAAATCGTCGTCGAGCCCGACCCGCTCGACGCCCAGCACGCCGGCGAACGTCGACGCCACAATCTCTTCCACCGGGGTCCGTGGCGCCCGGAACTCCCGAGTCTCGAACACCGGCGCAGGCAACGCCTTTCGATCCAACTTCCCGGAAGTGTTGAGCGGGAACTGGTCGAGGACCACCACAGCGCCCGGCACCATGTACGACGGCAACAACCCCGACACGAAGGCGATCAACTCGTCGCGGTCCACCGTGCCCCCCGGAACAGGAACCACGTACCCCGCGAGTTGATCCCCGATGCCCGACGACGACACGACCACCGCAGCCTGGCTGACCGACCCGTGCGCCAGCAAGGCACTCTCGATCTCACCCAACTCGATGCGCTGACCCCGGAACTTCACCTGGAAGTCGGTTCGCCCGATGTACTCGAGTTCACCGTCGCCGTTCCACCGGACCAGATCACCCGTGCGATACATCCGATCCCCGGCCGGCCCGAACGGATTCGCCACGAAACGATCCGACGTCAGATCCGGCCGGCGCACGTACCCACGCGCCAACTGCACGCCGGCAAGGTACAACTCACCCGGCACCCCGGCCGGCACCGGACGCAGGCGGCCGTCCAGCACGTACACCTGCACGTTCCATTCCGGCTCACCGATCGGCACAACATCGACCGATCCCTCCGACGGCGCCTGCCAGAACGTAGCCGACACCGCAGCTTCCGTCGGCCCGTACAAATTGTCGATCCCCGCCGCACTGATACGGCGCACCCCGTCGACCGTCTCCGGCGGCAGCGCTTCACCGATGACGAAGATCTCCCGCAACGTGCTGCACGATTCTGCAGCAGCGTGCGCCGCGAACACGGTCAGCATCGACGGCACGAAATCGGTGATCGTCACCTTCTCCCGCGAAATGACCTCCGACAGATATATCGGATCGCGGTGTCCGTCCGGAGTCGCGAGTACCAACTTCGCACCCACACTCAGCGGCATGAAGAACCCCCACAACGACACGTCGAACGTCGTGGCGGTCTTCTGGAAATACACATCCTCCGACGTCATCGCGAACTCGTGCAGCATCCAGTCGATCTGGTTGACGATCGCGCGGTGCGTCACGGCCACGCCCTTGGGCTTGCCCGTCGAACCGGACGTGAAGATGGCGTAGGCCGTGTTGTCCGGGCGGAGCGCGTCCCGCCGCTCCTCGTCACCGATCCGCTCGGCAGAGACCCCCGCCAGATCCAGCCGATCGATCTCCATCGTCTCGACATCTACCCCGGACGCCACCTCGAACCCATCGCGGGCCGTCGTCACCACACACACCGGACCAGCAATATCGAGCACATGCCGGATGCGATCAGCCGGATGATCCGGATCGATCGGCACATACGCACCGCCCGCCCGCACGATCGCATACATCCCCACCAACAGATCCAACGACCGGCGCACCGCCAGCCCCACCGTCGTCTCCGGACCCACACCCCGCGAGATCAGATACCGCGCAAGCTGATTGACCCGCGCATCGAACTGCGCGTATGTCAACGACTCGTCTTCGAACACCACCGCGACCGCATCCGGCGACGCAGCAACCTGCGCGTCGAACCGATCCAGCAGCGTCGACTCCGGCACCGGATGCGACGTATCGTTCCACCGCTCGAGCACCGTCACCCGCTCATCGGCGCCCAGCAGATCGATATCCCCCACCCGGCACGACGGATCAGCCACCACCGCCTCGAGGATCCGCACGAACCGCTCCGCGAAGCCCTCGACCGTTGCGGCATCGAACAGATCGGTGGCATACGTGAAGTCCGCGCGGAAACCGTCCGGCGAACCGTCCTCCGCGAACCCCTCCGACAACGTCAACTGCAGATCGAACTTGGCGATCTGCGCATCGAAGTCGACACCCGAGACACTCAGACCAGGCAACTCGAGCTCCGCAGCCGTCATATTCTGGAAAGTCAGCATCACCTGGAACAGCGGATGACGCGCCTGCGAACGCGCAGGATCGAGCACCTCCACCAACCGCTCGAACGGCACATCCGCATGGGCGAACGCATCGAGATCCACCCGGCGGACCTCATCGAGGAACTCCCCGAACGGGACAGCCCCGTCGAGGGAAGAGCGTAGTACGAGCGTGTTGACGAACATGCCCACCAGATCATCGAGCGCAGCCTCACCACGACCCGCGATCGGCGTACCGATCGCAACATCGGACTGTGCACCCAACCGCGACAGCAGCACCGCCAACGCAGCATGGACGACCATGAAATCCGTTGCACCACTGCGACGGGCGAGATCGGTGATGCCCGCGCGGACGCGACCATCGATCACGAACCCGTACGACGCACCCCGGTAACTCGACACCACCGGACGAGGCCGATCCGCCGGCAACGTCGACTCCTCCGGCAGATCCGCCAAAGCAGTGCGCCAGAACTCGGTTTGCCGCGCGAGCAACGACTCCGGATCCGACTCGTCGCCGAGGACCTCACGCTGCCACAACGTGTAATCCGCGTACTGCACCTCGAGCGCCGACCACTCCGGGACCGCACCCGCAGCCCGCGCCGCATACGCCGTCACCACATCACGAGTCAACGGTCCCATCGAGAACCCATCACTCGAGATGTGATGAACCACCACCACCAGCACATGCTCTTCCGGTGCGACCCGCAACAGCCGCACCCGGATCGGAACCTGCTGCGTGACATCGAAACCGGTAGTCACAACCTGCGTGACGCGTGCCAGGACGTCGTCGGCCGCGACAGTTTCCGGACGTACCTCGACGATCGAGTCCGATGCGGGCAGGATCTCTTGGAATCCGACTCCGTCGATCTCCGGATACACCGTCCGCAACGACTCGTGCCGTGCGACGACATCCGACACCGCGGCCTGCAACGCATCGACATCCAACGATCCCGACAACCTGATTACCGCCGGAATATTGTTCGCCGCCGACCCCGGATCCAACCGGTTGAGGAACCACACCCGCTGCTGCGCCAACGACAACGGAATCTGCGCCGGACGCTCCCGCGCCGACAGCACCACACCCGGTCCGCCACCGGCCTCCGACACCCGCACCGCAAGTTCCCCGACGGTGGACGCCTCGAACAACACCCGCACCGGCACCCGAGTACCGAGCCCCGCACCCAGGCGCGCGACCACCTGGGTCGCAATCAGCGAGTTACCACCCAAAGCGAAGAAATCATCATCGAGCCCGACACGCTCGACACCGAGCACCTCGGAAAACACCGACGCCACAACCTGCTCGACGGTTGTCTGCGGCGCCCGGAACTCCCGAGCCTCGAAGACAGGGGAAGGCAACGCCTTACGATCAAGCTTCCCACTGCTGTTGAGCGGGAACTCATCGAGCACCACCATCGCCGACGGCACCATATAACCCGGCAACACCGCACCCAACCGACGCAACAACACCACAGAATCCACCGACGCACCCGCAGCCGGCACCACATACGCCACCAACTGCTCACCCGCATGCGCATCCGAACGCACCAGCACCACAGCCTGACCGACACCATCCAAGCTCAGAAGAGCAGATTCGATCTCACCGAGCTCGATCCGCAACCCCCGCAACTTCACCTGAAAATCGGAACGACCGATGTACTCCAACTCCCCATCGGCATTCCACCGCACCACATCACCCGTGCGATAAAGACGCTCACCCACCCCGAACGGCGACGCCACAAAACGCTCCGCCGACAATGCTGCACGCCCGAAATACCCCCTCGCGACCTGCACACCCGACAGATACAGCTCACCGACAACACCGACCGGCACCGGCACCAGCCGCTGGTCCAAAACATAGGTCCGGGTATTCCACACAGGGGTGCCGATCGGGACCGCACCCGCAATACCCGCCTCGGCCGACCGCGCCGTGACATGCACCGTCGCCTCGGTCGGACCGTACAAGTTGTGCAACTGCGGCAAACCGAGTCCAGCGCACTGATCGACCAGCGACGCAGGGAACGCTTCACCCGCAACAAGAACCACACGCAACGACACACACTCCTCGCGCGTCGCAACAGCAGCGAACACCGCAAGCATCGACGGCACGAACGACGTCGCAGTAACCCGCTCCTGATGGATCACACGAGCAAGATACGCAGGATCCCGATGCCCATCAGGGCTCGCGATCACCACACGCGCACCCGCTGCCAACGCACCGAACAGCTCCCACACCGACACATCGAACGTGAACGGCGTCTTCTGCAACACCACATCTTCCGGCGACAGCCCGTACTCGGCTGTCAGCCACGACAACTGGTTGACCACCGAATAATGCGAAACCGCCACACCCTTCGGCCGGCCCGTCGACCCCGACGTGAAAATCACATACGCCGTATTCGACGGCCGCACCGGCGCGGTCCGCTCACCATCCGACACCGGACCGGCTGATACGTCGGCAAGATCGAGAGTGTCGATCGACACCACCGGCACCGACACCGACGCGGGAACCTCGAACCCGTCCCTCGACGTCGACACCACCAACACCGGCGCCGCCGACTCCACAATGTGCGCATTCCGCTCGGCAGGCTGATCCGGATCGATCGGCACATACGCACCGCCCGCCCGCACAATCGCATACATCCCCACCAGCAGATCCAACGACCGGCGCACCGCCAGCCCCACCGTCGTCTCCGGACCCACACCCCGCGAAATCAGATACCGCGCAAGCCGATTGACCCGCGCATCGAACTGCGCATACGTCAACGACTCGTCTTCGAACACCACCGCGACCGCATCCGGCGACGCAGCAACCTGCGCGTCGAAGCGATCCAGCAACGTCGACTCCGGCACCGGATGCGACGTATCGTTCCACCGCTCGAGCACCGTCACCCGCTCATCGGCGCCCAGCAGATCGATATCCCCCACCCGACACGACGGATCAGCCACCACCGCCTCGAGGATCCGCACGAACCGCTCCGCGAAGCCCTCGACCGTCGAAGCATCGAAGAGCTCGGTCGCATACGTGAACTCGATACCGAAGCCCTGCGACTGCTCACCCGCCCCGGCCAGATCGGTGACGGTCACCTGCAGATCGAACTTGGCGATCTGCGCATCGAAGTCGACACCCGAGACACTCAGACCAGGCAACTCGAGCTCCGCAGCCGCCATATTCTGGAAAGTCAGCATCACCTGGAACAACGGATGACGCGCCTGCGAACGCGCAGGATCGAGCACCTCCACCAACCGCTCGAACGGCACATCCGCATGGGCGAACGCTTCGAGGTCGGCCGCGCGAATCGTGCCGAGGAACTCCCCGAACGAGACCCCACCATCAACCGACGTCCGCAACACCAACGTATTGACGAACATGCCCACCAAATCATCGAGCGCAGCCTCACCACGACCCGCGATCGGCGTACCGATAGCAATATCGGACTGGGCGCTCAACCGCGACAGCATCACCGCGAGAGCTGCATGCACCACCATGAATTCCGTTGCACCACTGCGTCGTGCCACCTCCGCTACACCGGTACGAACACGACCATCGATCGTGAAACCGTGCGACGCACCCCGGTAACTCGACACCACCGGACGAGGCCGATCCCCCGGCAACGTCGACTCCTCCGGCAGATCCGCCAAAGCAGTGCGCCAGAACTCGGTTTGCCGCGCGAGCAACGACTCCGGATCCGACTCGTCGCCGAGGACCTCACGCTGCCACAACGTGTAATCCGCGTACTGCACCTCGAGCGCCGACCACTCCGGGACCGCACCCGCAGCCCGCGCCGCATACGCCGTCACCACATCACGAGTCAACGGTCCCATCGAGAACCCGTCACTCGAGATGTGATGAACCACCACCACCAGCACATGCTCTTCCGGTGCGACCCGCAACAGCCGCACCCGGATCGGAACCTCTTGCGTGACATCGAAACCGGTAGTCACAACCTGCGTGACGCGTGCCAGGACGTCGTCGGCCGCGACGTCCTCGACACGCACCTCCACGACCGCGTCGTCGGCACCGAACACCTTCTGGAAACCGACCCCGTCGATCTCCGGATACACCGTCCGCAACGACTCGTGCCGTGCGACGACATCCGACACCGCGGCCTGCAACGCATCGACATCCAACGATCCCGACAACCTGATTACCGCCGGAATATTGTTCGCCGCCGACCCCGGATCCAACCGGTTGAGGAACCACACCCGCTGCTGCGCCAACGACAACGGAACCCGGTCCGGACGAGAACCAGCAACAAGAGGCACCCGATCCGCCGCAAACGACGACGACTCGAGCACACCCGCAAGCGCCTCCACCGTCGATGCCTCGAAAATCGTGCGAAGCGCCACCCGACCACCGAAAGCCTCACCGATACGCGACACCACCTGAGTCGCAATCAGCGAATTACCACCCAAACCGAAGAAATCATCATCGAGCCCCACCCGCTCGACACCGAGCACCTCGGAAAACACCGACGCCACAACCCGTTCCACGGCGGACTGCGGCGCCCGGAACTCACGAGCCTCGAAAGTGGGCGAAGGCAACGCCTTCCGATCGAGCTTCCCACTGCTGTTGAGAGGCAACGCATCGAGCACCACAAACACCGACGGCACCATATAACCCGGCAGCACCGCACCCAACCGACGCGTCAACACCACAGAATCCACCGACGCACCCGCAGCCGGCACCACATACGCCACCAACTGCTCACCCGCATGCGCATCCGCACGCACCAGCACCACGGCCTGACCGACGCCGTCCAAGCCCAGAAGAGCAGATTCGATCTCACCGAGCTCGATCCGCAACCCCCGCAACTTCACCTGAAAATCGGTACGACCGATGTACTCCAACTCACCGTCGCCTGTCCACCGCACCAGATCACCGGTGCGATACAACCGCTCACCCGCCCCGAACGGCGACGCCACAAAACGATCCGCCGACAAATCCGGCCGACCCACATACCCCCGAGCCAACTGCACACCCGACAGATACAACTCACCCGCCACACCCACCGGCACCGGCGCCAGTCGACCGTCGAGCACATAAACCTGCGTATTCCACACCGGCACACCGATCGGCACCGACACCACATCGGCATCGGACACCTCGTGGAACGTCACATCCACCGCGGCCTCGGTCGGACCATACAAATTGTGCACAGCAGCATCCGGAAGTACCGCCCGCGCCCGCGCCGCCAACGACGGCGACAACGCCTCACCCGAAGCAAACACGTAGCGCAGACCCGACAGATCCGAGACCCCGGCCTCGGTTACGAACACCGCCAACATCGACGGCACAAAATGCGCCACCGACACACCACGCTCGGCCATCACCTTCGCCAGATACACCGGATCCCGATGACCGTCCGGAGCAGCAACCACCAACCGCGCACCCACACCCAACGGCCAGAAAAACTCCCACACCGACACATCGAACGTAAACGGCGTCTTCTGCAACACCACATCATCTCGGGTGAGCGAGTATTCGTGCTGCATCCACTCCAGACGATTGACAATCGCCCCATGCGAGACCGCCACACCCTTCGGCCGGCCCGTCGACCCCGACGTGAAAATCACATACGCCGTATTCGACGGCCGCACCGGCGCGGTCCGCTCACCATCCGACACCGGACCGGCTGATACGTCGGCAAGATCGAGAGTGTCGATCGACACCACCGGCACCGACACCGACGCGGGAACCTCGAACCCGTCCCTCGACGTCGACACCACCAACACCGGCGCCGCCGACTCCACAATGTGCGCATTCCGCTCGGCAGGCTGATCCGGATCGATCGGCACATAGGCGCCACCCGCCCGCACAATCGCATACATCCCCACCAACAGATCCAACGACCGGCGCACCGCCAACCCCACCGTCGTCTCCGGACCCACACCCCGCGAAATCAGATACCGCGCAAGCCGATTGACCCGCGCATCGAACTGCGCATACGTCAACGACTCGTCTTCGAACACCACCGCGACCGCATCCGGCGACGC
>NZ_JBHWWX010000069.1:0-8803 GCF_042730335.1 Rhodococcus sp. NPDC060084 | reverse complement strand
GCCCACCACCGAACGGTGGTGGGCGGCGCTGTGAGGAGCAGTGCTACCGGATCTCTAGGGAGATCAGAAGGCGTTGAGCGCCTCGAGGATCTGCGGGCGAGCCTTCCACAGCTCGTCTTCCCAGTACTTCCATGCGTGGGTGCCACGCGACGGGAACTCGAAGGTGGCGGGGATACCGAGCGCGGCCAGCTTGACCTGGAATGCGCGGGTCTGGACCAGCGACAGTGCCTCGAGGCCCATTGCGTTCGCCGTGTTGTAGAAGCCGGCGAAGCCCTCCGGGTTGTCGTGCTGGCCGGGCAGGCCGCTCGCTGCGGAGATGTAGAGGGACAGGCCCTCGAGCTTCGGAGCGAACACGAACGGGTCGTTGCGCAGCCACGACGGGCTCCACGGCGGGCCCCACATCGCGTCGACGTTGAAGCGGCCGGCGTCGAGCATCGCGATACGGATGGCCTCACGCATGCCGGGAGCCGACAGGTTCAGGTAGCCCGACAGCGACGACGCGAACTTGAACTGGTCGCGGTGGTAGGCAGCCAGCGTCAGAGCGGCCGAGCCACCCATCGACAGGCCGAGGATGCCGTTGTTGCTGCGCGACACGCCACGGGTGGCGAGGTAGTCGGGCAGCTGCTGGGTCAGGAACGTCTCCCACTTGTAGGTGATGTCCTGGCTGTTGAGATTGCTGGGCGAGTACCAGTCGGTGTAGAAGCTCGCCTGGCCGCCGACCGGCATGACCAAGCTGACGTTGTCGTTGCCGAACTGCTGGAGAGCATTCGTCTCGAAGGTCCACGCGTTGGCGTCGTCGCGGGCGCGCAATCCGTCGAGCATGTAGAGAGCCGCATCACCGCCACGGGCTGCCCACTGGATCTGAACCTTGATCGGGCCCATGTCGGAATCGACGAAGACCTCTTCGAATCCTCCGGCCGGTGCGCGGTGCGAGACCGGTGCACTCTGGGCCGGTGCGGCGACAGCCGCGGAGGTTCCGGCAACACCGGCGGCAACGGGCAATACCAGCGCCACGGCGGCGGTGCCGAGCAGGCGCCGACGAAGGCCCTGCGACAACCTGGGGACAAAACGCATGAACAATGCTCACTTTCTCGATCAGCGGCGTCCGCGTTCGCGTCCCCCGTGAATACCCGGCGTTCGACGACCGGCGGGCGGTCGCCACAAGTCACACTGCGGTCAAGACTGTAAAGGATGGCGTGATCTCTGACAAACCCCGATTTCTGAGGTCGTGGGCTTGCGCAGACCGACGTGCCGTGGCGACCGTTCTCGCCGTTATCCGACCGTAATATGCCGTGATACTAGCGAGACCTGAAGTTCAAGCCAACTCGGTCATCCACCCGCGGACGGCATCGGCAGGTCGCACCGCTGGATCTCGTACTCCGGTACCCGGTCGATCCGGTATCCCGCGTACTCGAATGCGTTCCGCAGATTCCGCTTGAACAGCGGCCAGGTCAGCTCGGCACCGGACGAATCCAGCAACTCGCGCGTCTCGGGGCACGTGAGCGCGAGCTTGGCCATCGCCACCCACTCTTCGTCGAGGTAGCCCGGCAGCCAGGGATAGACGTCGACCACTCCCGACTCGGCCACCACCCAGTCCGGATACAGGATCTTGTCGTGTCCGATCCGGCCGTCTTCGAGCCGTTCGGTGTGTGCCGCGAGCGGATAGGCCAGGCCCATCTGATCGACCACCCGAACATCCAGCCCGACATTCATGCTCGTCATGCCCAGGTTCAGAAAAAAGACCGTGTGCCCCGCTCCGCCCGGCGGAATGGGTTCCGGGGGCGGGACGACGTCCCAGGCGTCGTACGACGGCGTGGGCAGCAGCAGGCCCCCGTTCGGCGTCTCGGCGATCGTGGAGACCATCGCGCGCATCCGCGGGTAGTCGAGGTAGTCCTCGGCGCGGATCGGGTGGAGGTGCCCGGTGTTGAGCGAGTAGAACGCCCGCTCGTCGACGATGCCCGATCGGCCGACCACCGCACCCTCCGGCATGCCGGTCGTGTTCGACGCGAACAGCGCCCACACCACCGTGCCGACCCAGAGCACCGCGACCGCGCCGGCCACGCGGGTCCGGGGATTGTTTCCGAGTTCGGACCGGTCGGGGACCCGGAGCGGGATCACCGCTACCGGCAGCAGCAGGCAGAACAGGGGCGGGAGCAGCACGCGGCCGTGCATGAAGTCGCCGCCGACGCGCAGTGAATACAGCAGGAGCAGGACACCGGACAGGACCATCAGCACGACCACGGCGGTGGGCGTGCGCAGTACTCGTTGTCCCGCCGTCAGCAGGGTGCGCACGTCGGTTCCCTTCGACAGGAACCTTTCACGGTTGCCGGCAACACCGGTACCGCGACCGCTGGACAGCATCACCGCGACGGTCACCGTGACGAGGAACAACAGCGGCAGCCACAGCAGATACGGCACGACCAGGTTGCCGAGGTAGTCGAAGCCCTGTGTCCACTTCGCGCCGCCCGCGTCCTTGGAGACCGCGGTGTTCGGGTACGGCAGGCCGTAGTAGCCCATTCGCCAGATCTGGTAGACCACCGGCACCAGACCCGCGACCGCGACCATCGCAGCGCGGATCCGCCAGGTCAGGCCGTCCGCGAGGAAGAGCAGAGCGAGGGTCAGACCCGCGACGATCGCCAATTCGGGGCGCACCAGCGGACCGAGCCCGGCGACGAACGCCGTGCCCAGGATCCCCACGGTCCCCGGGAGAGGCCGCTTCCCGGCGGGATCGGGCGTTGCCCACCGGACCATGAGCAGCCACACCAGCGCGAGCCAGCAGATCACCAGGCAGGTCTCGAGTCCGGATGTCGCGAAGTCCCGGGCCGGCGGCACCGCGATGTAGACGAGCACACCGGCGGGCAACAGCAGAACCGTGCCGGTCGCGGCACGCATGCGCCACCGGTACAACCGCGCCGCGCCGAGCATCGCCAGGACCACCGCGGTCGTCGAGAGCACCAGCGCGAGGCCGAGTACGACGTACTCGAGGCGGATGCCGGTGAGCCATCCGGCGCCGTAGACGATGTACGTCCATGCCGTGGAGGTGTTCGCCTCGACGCGTTCCCCGGCGTTGAACACCGGTCCGTATCCGGCCAGCAGGTTGCGCACCGTACGCAGGACGATCAGGCCGTCGTCGGCGATCCAGCGGCGGTCCCACGCGCCCCAGAACATCAGGAGTGCCGAGAGGGCCACTCCCCCGGCGAACACTCCGCGTGCGACACCGCGAGGCAGGCCGGGTCGGTTGGTGCCCGCTCGGCCTGCCGCGTTGTCGTCGACGTCGTTCACGACGTCAGAAGAGGTAGACAGCACCGCCGACCACCAGGATCCAGGCAACCGCGAGGAACTGCAGCACACGGTCCTTCAAAGCGATCTCTTCCGGCTCCCCGGCTTCGCCACCGTCCACGTCCACCGCGTACCGGAGGATCGCGACGACGAACGGCACCATCGAGATGGCGTACCAGTTCGAGTCCGCGCGGTTGTCCTGCTCGAACGCCCACAGGCCGTAGCAGATCACGACGGCGGTCGCGGCCACGGTCCACACGAACCGCAGGTAGGTCTCGGTGTAGTACTCGAGCGACTTGCGGATCTTGGCTCCGGTGCGGGTCGCGAGACGGAGTTCGGCGTAGCGCTTACCTGCCGCCATGAACAGCGATCCGAACGCCATGATCAGCAGGAACCACTGCGACAGCGGGATCTCCGCCGCGACACCGCCCGCGATCGCCCGGATCAGGAATCCCGACGAGACGATGCAGATGTCGAGCACGGCCTGATGCTTCAGCCCGAAGCAGTACGCGAGCTGGATGCCGATGTAGACGGCCATGACCACCGCGAGCTGCCAGTTCGCGAGGAACGACAGCAGGATCGAAGCGACCAGGAGGCCCACCGCGATCATGTAGGCGAGTCGTATCGGCAGGATGCCGGCGGCGATCGGCCGGAAACGCTTCGTGGGGTGCGCACGGTCGGCTTCGACGTCGAGCGCGTCGTTGACCAGGTAGATGCCGGACGCTGCCATGCAGAACACGACGAACGCGAGCGCGACCGGCAACAGCACGTCGAGCTGGGTGACCGATCCCGCAGCCATCGGTGCCGCGAGCACCAGGACGTTCTTCACCCACTGCCGCGGGCGCATCGCCTTGACGATCCCCGCGGGCAGGGTCTTCGGGGCCTCCTTGACGGCGGCCGGTTCCTCGCTCATCGCTCTCCAAACTTCTTCTCTGCCCGCACCACGACGGCGGCGGACGCCGCACCCAGTGCCGCGCCGGCCAGGACGTCCGTCGGATAGTGCACGCCGAGAACGAGGCGCGACAGCAGCATGGGCGGCACGAGCACCGCGGGAAAGGGTAGCCCGGTGACTCGGGCGAGCAGCACGGCAGCCGCGGTCGTGGAGGTCGCGTGCGACGACGGGAAACTCAGCCTGCTCGGCGTCGACACGTTGACCTGCACCGACGGGTCGGACGGCCGACGACGGCGCACCACCCGCTTGATGACGATCGAAGCGGCGTGCGCACCGACGGCACCGACGGCGACGCCGGCCCACTGACGGCGGCGCTTGCGGTCGACCACGGCTCCGAGTCCGCCGACGGCGACCCAGCCGAGCGCGTGCTCACCGAAGTGCGACAGACCGCGCGCAGCGGAGATGGCGCCCGGAGTGCTGCCGACGGCAGCCTGCACGGTCTGCAGGATCCGTATCTCGGTGTCGGTGCTCTTCCAACGACCTGTGCGAGCGCACTCGGCCGGATTCGTCTCGCTAGTTACCGGCGCCGAAGACACGCTCCCACTCCTCCTTGCTGGTCAGGGCGGGAACCGCGTCCCGGTACCGCTTCTTCATTTCGGGGAACCGGCGCGCAAGTTCACGGCGCAGGCGAAGCGCCTCGGTCAGCAGGGCCTGAGCCTGTGCTCGGTCGCGCTTACGGTAGACGACGCCCCGGCCGTCCGCGGTGGTGACGGTCACACCGTCGACCTGGGACAGCAGGAACCAGCGCGCATCGATCGTGGGCACGTTGAGCTGGGGACGGCTGTGGTGCTCGGCGTTCTCCGGACGGAAATTGTGCAGCACACCCTTGGCGAGACGCTTGACCTTCGCGGCCGCGCCTTCGGGGATTCCGACCGCGCCGACCTCGGCTCCCGACGCCATCGGCAACTCTGTCGACGACGGCAGCACCACTGCGTCGGAGAAGTTCTTCCGCAGCGCGTGCACCTCACCGAGGGCGCGGGGCAACAGGTCGAAGAGCTGCTCCGGGCCGGCCAGGAAGTCTTCGATCGCCTTGTTCTGGATCGCGACCGTGGAGTACTCGAGGCACACCAGGTGCTTGACCGTGGCCTTGACCGTGTCCAGCACCAGGGCCTTGGAGTCGCCGTCCATGTGCATTGCGGCGACGACCAGTCGGTTGCGCAGGTGGAAGTACGCCTGCCAGTCGATGGCGTCGTCCTTGTCGCTCCATGCCATGTGCCAGATCGCGGCACCGGGCATGGTGACCGTCGGATAGCCGGCGGCGCGGGCGCGCAGCCCGTACTCGGCGTCGTCCCACTTGATGAACAACGGCAGTGGCTGCCCGATGTCCTCCGCGACGACCCGCGGGATCATGCACATCCACCAGCCGTTGAAGTCGACATCGATGCGCCGGTGCAGCAGCTTCGAGTTCTCGCGGTCGTGCAACGGCTTGGTCGCGAAGTCGTGGTCGTATTCCACGTTCGGAGCGGCACTCCACATGAAGTTCGTCCGGTTGATGACCTCGCCCATGGTGTGCAGGTGGCTACGTTCCTGCAGGTTGAGCATCTGGCCGCCGACGAGCATCGGCTTCTTCGCGAAGCGCGACAATGCCAGCGCGCGCAGCACCGAGTCGGGTTCGATCTCGATGTCGTCGTCCATGAACAGGATGAACGGCGAGTCGGTGGTCTTCAGCGCCTCGTACATGATGCGGCTGTAACCACCGGAACCGCCGAGGTTGCCCTGGTCGTGGATGACGAGCCGGTCACCGAACGGTGCGGCTGCCTCGGCGAAATCCGGTTCGTCACGAACCTTGCGGGTGCCCTGGTCCGGAATGATCACGGCGTCGATGACATCCATGACCAGCGGGTCGGACGCGAGCGCCCGCAGTGCCTTCACACAGTCGGCGGGCCGGTTGAACGTCGGGATACCGACAGCGACGGACGCTCGGCCTTCGGCCTCCACCGGCGAGTACCAGCCCGCGGAGTGCAGCGTGACCTCGGTGTCGGTCGTGATGTCGAACCAGATCCAGCCGCCGTCCTCGAACGGACCGAGGTCGGTCTCGAGTTCGACGACGACCTTGTCGCCGGAGAACTCACTGCCGGTGACGTGGATGCGACTCGCGTCGGCCTTGCTGCGGTAGATGTCGATGCGGCCGTGGCCGGTCAGCTCGAGGCGCAGCACCACCGCCGGCAGTGTGCTCCAGCGCCGCCAGTAGCTTGCCGGGAACGCGTTGAAATAGGTGCACAGCGACACCTCCGACTCGGCGCCGACGGTCAGCGTCGTGCGGGTCGTGGCGTGGGCACGACGGGCGTTCGTCGGCGACTCCTCGAGGTACAGGGTGCGCACGTCGAGGGGTTCACCCGGCCGGGGCAGGATGATCCGCTGAAGAAGGGTCTTACCGAGCAGGCCCGGTTCGCTGATGCTCACGACGCGTCACCCGCGATCGGGGCACCCGACTCGAAGTGCGGCGCGAGGACATTGTCGAACATCGACAGCGCGCTGGCGATCGCCATGTGCATGTCGAGGTACTGGTAGGTCCCCAGGCGGCCGCCGAACAGCACGTTGTTCTCGGCTGCTTCCTTCTTCGCGAGTTCGCGGTAGGCGGTGAGCTTCGCGCGGTCCTCGGAGGTGTTGATCGGGTAGTACGGCTCGTCGTCGTCACCCGCGAAGCGCGAGAACTCACGCATGATGACCGTCTTGTCGGCCGGGTACGTCTCGCGCTCGGGATGGAAGTGCCGGAACTCGTGGATGCGGGTGTACGGCACGTCGGCGTCGTTGTAGTTCATCACCGGGGTGCCCTGGAAGTCACCGCAGTCGCGCAGGACCTCGGTTTCGAAGTCGAGGGTGCGCCACCCGAGCTTGCCTTCGACGTCGTCGAAGTAGCGGTCCAGCGGGCCGGTGTAGACGACGGGCGCATCGGGGCTCGCGGCCCGGATCTCGTCGCGAACCTCGAACCAGTCGGTGTCGAGCCGCACCTCGATGCGGTCGTCCTTCGCCATGTTCTCGAGCCACGCGGTGTAGCCGTCGACCGGCAGACCTTCGTACGTGTCGTTGAAGTAGCGGTTGTCGAAGGTGTACCGGACCGGGAGCCGGGCGATGTTGCCTGCCGGCAGTTCCTTCGGGTCGGTCTGCCACTGCTTGGCGGTGTAGTCGCGCACGAACGCCTCGTACAGCGGACGGCCGATCAGGGAGATCGCCTTCTCCTCGAGGTTCTTCGCCTCGGAGGAATCGATCTCGGATGCCTGCTCCTTGATCAGGGCGCGCGCCTCGTCCGGCGTGAAGTAGCGGCCGAAGAACTGGGAGACGAGGCCGAGCCCCATCGGGAACTGGTAGGCCTGGCCCTTGTGCATCGCGTACACGCGGTGCTGATAGCCCGTGAAGTCGGTGAACTGGTTGACGTAGTCCCACACACGCTTGTTCGACGTGTGGAACAGATGGGCACCGTACTTGTGGATTTCGATGCCGGTCTCGGGCTCGGGTTCGGAGTACGCATTGCCGCCGAGATGGTAGCGGCGCTCGACGACGAGAACTCGCTTGCCGAGCTGCGTGGCGGCCCGCTCTGCGATCGTCAGTCCGAAGAATCCGGAGCCGACGACGATCAGGTCGTACTCACCGGTGGAGGGCTGGGGCGCTGATGCAGCAGTCACGGAGAACCAGGGTAAGCGACCGGGGTACGAACGCGCCGGTTCGGTCCGTCACCGGACCGACCGGACGCTCCGTTCACACGTATCGGTGCAGCGTGTCGCGCACGAACGCGGCACCGGCGGGTCCGCCGTAGTTCGCGGCGAACCGTTCGTCGGCCACGTACATGTCGGCGAGGCCGAGCACGTACTCCCGGCTGATGCCCTCCGGGGTGCCGTATCCGGGAGTGCCGGGAATCGAGGACAGCCACTCGACGTGACGGCGAGCGAGTTCCCGGGCTTCCGGGCCGGCCGGGTCCACCCCGGCCTCGGCCGCTGCGGTCCAGTCCGCGGACAGTTGCGCGGCGCGGCTCTTCCAGTCGCCGCGTTCGCCCTCGCCCATTCCGCGCCACCAGCGGTCACTGTTGTCGTACGCGTCCTTGCCCCATCGGTCGATCACCTCGTCGCGGTACTGCGTGTGATCGAAACCGTCGAACACTTCGTCTGCCATGAGCTCTTCTCCCTTTTCGGTCTTCGCGAGGGTGCCGCGCACCGCTTCGATGCGCCTCTCGAGTTGCCGCCGCTCGTGCTCGAGCAGTTCGAGGTGCGTCCGCAGCGCTGCCGTCGTGTCGTCGTGCCCGTCGAGGACCTCCCGGATCGCCGGGAGACCCAGACCGAGGTCACGCAGCAGGAGGATGCGCTGCAACCGGACGAGCGCGTCGGCATCGTAGAACCGCATCCCGTTGCTGCCGGTACGACAGGGGACGAGCACTCCGACGTCGCCGTAGTGCCGCAACGTGCGGCTGGTGACACCCGCGCTCCGGGCCAGTTCCTGGATCGACCATTCGCGTGGCATCTCCGCCCTCCTTTCGGCACTTTTCAGGGTGCGTCTTGACGTTGCGTCAATGTCAACCCCTTCCTCGGACACGCCGGAAGGGGACGGACCTGATCAGGTCCGTCCCCCTGTCTCTTATAC
>NZ_JBHWWX010000068.1:0-11022 GCF_042730335.1 Rhodococcus sp. NPDC060084 | reverse complement strand
CCCTTAACAACCACAAGCCGCCACACCAGATAGCGGCTTTTCTGGTGGGCTGGTTTTTGTTTATACGAGACAGTTACACGAGACCCGGCCCCCGGGGGGGGCGGGGGGGGAGCCGGTCGGAACGGGCCGGCCGTCAGGAGCCGCTGGACTTGCGCGGCGCGGCCTTCTTGGCGGGCGTCTTGCCTGCGGGACGAGCAGGAGCCTTGGCCGCCGGCTTCGCCGGAGCCTTCGCGGCCGGCTGTGCCGGGGCCTTCGCGGCCGGCTGCGTGGGAGCCTTCGCGGCCGGCTTTGCCGGAGCCTTCTTCGCGGGCGTCGTGGTGACGGGCGTTACCGGCTCGGGCGCCACCGCATCCTCGACCGACTCGGTGATCTCATCGGCGGTCTTGCCCACTTCGGACTTCGCCGAGTCGACGCGGTTCGCGGCGTCGGATCCGGCCTCTCGCGCCTGATCTCCGAGTTCGAGCACCCGGAGCGCGGCTTCGTCACCGGCGTCGGAGATGGCTTCGCCGACGCCTTCGCTGGTGTCGGAGATCCGGCCGGCCGCCAGACCCGCGAGCTTGGCAGCCTGTTCGCCGACCGCACGCGTCTGGCGCGCCACTGTTCCCAGCGTTTCTTCGGTGAGCTCGACGGCATCTCCGAACGCTGCCTCGGCCCGCTCGAGACCTTCTTCGACGGCGGGTTGCTTGCGGAGGCGCTCGATGGTCTGCTCGCCACGCTCCGCGAGAGCGGTGTAGAGGTCGGACGCCACCTTGAGGTACGCCTCGGCCACGCTGCGCAGCTCGTCGGCGGTGAATCGCTCTCGCAGCTCTGCGATGTCTTCGGGGAGTTCGGAGGGCAGACCCGCGAGGCGTTCCCGGAGGGACTCGACGGTCTCGGTCAGGTCGGCCGGAAGGGTGTTGAGCTTCTCGCGCGCGGTCCCGACGCGGTCGTTCACGTCGACCTGTGCGTTTTCGGCGCGCTCGCGAACCTGCGCGACGACGTCGGCCACCGCGTGCACGACGGCATCGCCTGCGCCGACGGCCGCGAAGAGTGAGGTACGGATTGCTGCGTTCGGATCGGTCATGTCAGTTCTCCTCGTCGAAGTCTGTCTGGTGCCGGATGTCGCTCCCGGCTTCTGGTGCCGTCTCGGTGAGAGCCGCCTGGTTCTCACGGCAGAACGAGTCGTAGATGTCGAACAGAACTTGCCGCTGCCGCTCGGTCAGGAGCGGATCTCCCAGAAGCGCATCCCGAAAGGCACTCTGGGGCCGGTCTTCGAGAATTCCGGCCCGCACGTAGAGCACCTCGGCCGACAACCGGAGCCCCTTCGCGATCTGCGCGAGCACTTCGGCCGAAGGCTTGCGCAAGCCACGCTCGATCTGACTCAGGTACGGGTTGCTGACGCCGGCCAGCTTCGACAGCTGCCGAAGCGAAACCTGCGCTCCTTCTCGCTGCGCCCGTATGAAGCTTCCGATGTCCTGCGCAGCAGAATTCACCACGCGTGCCGCAATATCCCCCGGCCCGGCGCTGCTTCCGTCCGCGACACCGTCGCCGGTGTCGGGGCGGTCGCTCGGGCTCCCGGTACTGCTCGGGTTTCCGGTACTGCTCGGGTTTCCGGTACTGCTCGGGCTCACTGCACTGCTCGCACTCTTGCCGGTGCCCGGGCGGGGGTCGTCTCGACTGTCATCGGTGGACACGACTCTCACGGTACGCACGGGTGCTAGCTGTAGCAAGCACTCCGCTAGCAAGTGACCGGGATCACGCGAACAGCAGCTCCGAGATCGTGTAGATGGCGAGACCCGCCAAGGAACCGACCACGGTGCCGTTGATGCGGATGAACTGCAGGTCCCGGCCCACCGCGAGTTCGATCTTGCGACTCGCTTCTTCCGCGTCCCACCGCTCGACGGTCTCGCGGATCACCGAGGTGATCTCGTCGGCGTAGTTGGACGCGACGAAGCGCACCGCGTCGAGCAACCAGCCGTCGACCTTCGTGCGCAACTCGTGATCCTCCCGCAGCCGGACACCGAGAGCCATGACGTTCTCGGCAACCTTCGTGCGCAGCGTGCTGTTCGGATCGTCGACCGAATCGAGAATCATCCGCTTCGCGGTACGCCACGTAGCCCCCGCCAGCTGGGTCACTTCGTCGCGGCCCATGATCTCGGCCTTGACCTTTTCGGCTTTGGCGATCGTCGCCGGGTCGCTCTGCAGATCACGTGCGTAGTCGGCGAGGAACTTGTTGACCGCCAGGCGCACTTCGTGGTCCGGGTTGGATCGGACCTTCCATGTGAACTCCACGAGTTCACGGTGGATCCTCTCTCCGAGCAGCAGGTCGACGAACTTCGGCGACCACGACGGGGAATCCCGGCTGATGACCCGGTCGATTGTTTCCTGGCTGCCCATAGCCCACTGGTGTGCGCGTTCGGCCAGCATCTCCACCAGGGGCAGATGCCGATTTTCTTCGACGAGTTCGGAGAGCACGCGCCCGAGCGGCGGTCCCCATTCCGGTTCCGCGATCCGCTTGACGATCGTGTTGTCGATGATCTGCTGGATGTCGTCCTCGCGCAGCACACCGACCACTCCACGCAGGACCGTGGAGGTTTCCTTCGCGACGCGCTCCGCGTGCGCCGGTTCGGCCATCCATGTCCCGACACGCAGGGGAATCTGCGCCGATTCGACTTTCGCCGAGACCACCTCGGGCGCCAGGAAATTGGTGCCGACGAACGAACTCAGGCTCGCGCCGAGCTGATCCTTCTTCTTCTTGATGATCGCGGTGTGCGGGACGGGAATGCGCATCGGATGCCGGAACAGCGCGGTGACGGCGAACCAGTCGGCGAGCGCGCCGACCATCCCGGCCTCCGACGCGGCGCGCACATACCCCACCCACGGACCCGCCCCGCGGGTCTCCTGCCATCGACAGAACAGGTAGATGACGGCAGCCACGACCAGGAACCCGGTTGCGACCGTCTTCATCCGGCGGAGGTCGCGGCGTTTGACGTCATCATCGATATTCATGAACTGCACCCCTCGATTGTGCCCAAGTTCTGCCCTGCGGGCGCGAATGCGCGACGCATGACCGGTGCGGGCGAGGCGCTCACCGTAGACTGAGCCGACGATCGAACCGAACGGATGTGCCGCACAGTGTCAAGCAACCTGCCCCAGACGCCTTCGTCCTCCCGCACCACCGAGGACCTACCGACGAAGCAGGACGGCCGTAAACGCCGGTGGCACGAACACAAGATCGCCCGGCGCGAGGAGCTCGTGGACGGCACCATCAACGCCATCCGGGCGCGCGGGCACGACATCGGCATGGACGAGATCGCGACCGAGATCGGTGTCTCCAAAACCGTTCTGTACCGGTACTTCACCGACAAGAACGACCTGACGAGCGCGACGATGATGCGGTACGTCGAGACGATTCTCGCCCCGCGCATCTATGCCGCTGTCGCCGAGGATCTCGACGAATACGCACTGACCCGAGTGGCGATCTCGGCGTACGTCGAAACGGTCGGCACCGATCCCGAGGTCTACCTGTACGTCATGTCGAACAGTTCGTCTGCGAGCCGTGACGTGGTCGCCGACTCCGAACGGATGATCGCCGAACTGGTGGCGACCGTCCTCGGTGAGCGGCTTCGTCTGCTCGAAATGGACTCGGGCGGGTCGGTGCCCTGGGCGTACGGCATCGTCGGTTCGATCCAGCTCGCCACGCACTGGTGGATTTCGAACAAATCGATGACAGCCGAGGACCTGATCGACTACCTCACGATGATGGTGTGGGGCGGCATCACGGGAATTGCCGCAGTGGCGGGTTCGCCGAAGCGGTTCAAATCCCAGCCCCATCCGCTGCTGCCCGAGGATCCGGCGCGCTGAACGGACATCCCCCGAACCGCTTTACTGTTACCAAGAGTTGCACGTATAGTCCGGGGCATGTCAGAGCCTGATACCGACCACGACGACGCCGCCGGCTACCGAGGGCCCGCCGACGTCGTGGTGGCCGACGAGCGTGCGACGATCGACGTGCAACTGTCGGGCCGCTTCGATCCCCTGCTCGGCCGCCATGTGTGGCGCGGCAGGCTACGACGCCTCGCGGAGTCGCTCCCGCCCGGAACCGAACTCCGTCCCGGAACCGAGGTGACCATCACGGTGCCCGGATCCGACGGGCCGGCAGTCGCCCGCATCACCGAAACGGACCTGTGGGGCAGTCACATGGTCGACGGCATCTCCAGGCCGCCCTACGGAGACCATCCCGCCTGATGCCCCGCCGTATGGCAGGCTCGTCGCATGGGAACGAAAAACGAAGCGCCCTGGCACACTCCGGTGGTCAAGGCGTTGCGAGCAGGTCCCGGAACCCGCGTCGCCGAACTCGACACGAACAGCACACCGGGATTCGACGGTGACAAGGCCCTCGGGGAACGCCTCCTCGAGGAACGCGGCGCGGTCCTGTCCGACCTGCAAGGAAAGCTGTTCGCCAACGGACGCAGCGGAGACCCCCGGTCGGTGCTGCTGATCCTGCAGGGGATGGACACCGCAGGCAAAGGCGGCATGGTGCGCCACGTCATCGGCCACGTCGATCCCCAGGGAGTCGACCACACCGCGTTCGGAGTCCCCACCCCCGAAGAGAAGCGCCACCATTTCCTGTGGCGCATCAACAAAGCCCTTCCCCGAGGTGGCCAGCTCGGCGTGTTCGACCGGTCGCATTACGAAGACGTACTCGTCGCACGGGTGCGATCCCTCGTTCCCGAGAATGTCTGGCGCAGGCGGTACGACGAGATCAACCAGTTCGAGCGGGAGATCACCGACACCGGAACCACCATCGTGAAGGTGGCCTTGTTCGTCTCGCTCGACGAGCAGAAGAAGCGGCTCACGGAACGGCTCGAGCGACCCGACAAGTACTGGAAATACGACCCGTCGGACGTGACCGAACGAGCCGTCTGGCCGCAGTACCAAGAGGCTTACCAGGACATGCTCGACAAGACGAACACCGACCTCGCGCCGTGGTCCGTCATTCCGTGCGACCGCAAGTGGTACAGCCGTATTGCCGTCACAGAGTTGCTGATCGACGCGTTCGAGCGGCTCGACCTGGACTGGCCCGAACCGACATTCGATATCGAGGTCGAGAAACGGCGACTCGCGGAGGCCTGACCGGCCACCGCGAGTTGTGATTGCACGTCAGAAGCTGTGGGCCTGTCAGAAGAGGGAGGCCCGTCAGAAGAGGTGTGGCGTGTCGAGGTGTTTCCTGCGGTCTCGCCGGACGGTTCCGGCCATCATTCCGACTGCCAGCGCCAAGGCCACGAACACCGCGACGGTGCTGGCCAGAGCCCCTGCCTCGTGGCCGCTGCCCGCGGCGAACAGCGCCAGGGCGATCATCAGTACTGCGATCAGCACCAATCCGTATCCGACCCACGCGACAAAAAGGTTGAGCTTCATGGCCGAACTCCCTCCCAGCGGGTGGTGTCATCCGTCCCCGCCGACGCTACCCGCGCGTGAGCGAGGTCACAAGGTGGCACCATACGATCGTATGTACGCTCCGCGCTCTGCGCTCCCCCCGGTCGCCCCGTGACCACCCCGGACGACACGGGTGACCCCGGTTCCAGGTTCGGTCGCGAGGCGGTAGGCCCGGACGGGCGCAACGAGACGCCCATCGAACGCCTCGACCGGAACTGGTCGAACCTCCTCCAGGAACTGCGGGTCGTGCAGACCGGCGTCCAGGTGCTCACCGGCCTGCTGCTCACCCTGCCGTTCCAGGCCCGATTCGACGACCTGTCCACATATCAGTACGGCGTCTACCTCGTGACGTTGCTCGCCTCCGTCTTCGCTACGGTGTTCCTCGTCGCGCCCGTCGTGATGCATCGCATTCTGTTTCGCCGCGGACAACTTCCGCGACTCGTTGCCACCGCGCACGTGTTCACGCTCGCCGGCATCGTCTTTCTCGGTGTTGCCCTCACCGGCGCAGTCGTCCTCGTGGTCGGAATCCTTCTCGGTGACATCGTCGCCCTCATCATCGGAGGAGTGACCACCCTGCTGTTCGTATGGGCGTGGTTGCTGTACCCGTGGCGGTTCCGCGTCCGTCCCCGGGCACACAGCCCGATCGACGGGTCCTGAGCCTCCCGTCGTCGGCGCGCCGGTTCCCGGTGAATGCGTCAGTGCGCGTCGCGCAGCACGTCGTAGCGAAGCACCGCGAACTCTCCGTTGCGATCGAGTTCTCTCAATCGCATCTCGACGTGCCGCGGCAGCAAGGGTTTACCCGCACCGATGGTCACCGGAGCAATGGAGACGATCACTTCGTCCAGCAGACCGTGCTCGGCGAACTGGCCCGCCAGATCCCCGCCACCGACCATCCACAGGTCCCGCCCACCGGCCGCGTCGGCCATCTCGGCGTAGACCTCGCGGACGTCGCTCTGCGTGAAGCGGATGTCCCCCGGCCCGTTCGGTCCGCTCGCGACCGGAAGGTCACCTCGGTGCGTGAACACCCAGCACGGAATGTCGTACTCCCATTTGTCGACTCCCTCGTGGTCGAGCACCCAGCGATAGGTCGTGGATCCCGTCACCATCGCTCCGATCCCCGCGATGAACTCCTGATACCCGGCAGGGCCTCCCTCGTCGGTCTCTCGTGAAAGCAGCCAGTCGAGCGAATCATCCACTGTTGCAAGGAAACCGTCGAGAGTACTTGCGGTGAAATAGCTCATGCGGGTCATGGCATGGTCCTTTCCGATCCGGGTGCGAAGGCGGCAGAAGTGAAGTGCCAGTCGAGGGGATCGCCGTGGTCGACGCTGCGGCCGGCGGCTCGGAGCATGTGACGGACGAGCTGCCTCCGATGCGCCGAGAACGTGAGCACGTGTGCGACGACTCCACCGAGGACGAAGCTCTGCGGCGGCTCACAGAGTGCGTCGATCAGCCGGTCGCCCCATGCTCCGCGGCGGTCGATGTCCCGCACGGCGTCGGCCCATCTCGTCGCGACCTCGTCGAACCGGCGGAGGAGGGATTCCGGGTCGTGCCCACCACGGTCGGGTTGGTCGTCTCCCGCCATCGATGCGAGCCAGATCTCCTTGGTCCACACGAGATTCCCGAGCACGCGTCCGATCGACTCCTCCGGACCGTCCCATTCGAGCACCACGAGTCCGGGAAAACGATTGCGCTCGTATTCCGGCTCGTCGAGTTCTCGGGCGAGTTCGAGCAGCGCACGCGTGTCGTCGAGGTCGTGATGCACGAGGTGCGCCACGACCTCCGAGCCGGAATGCCTCCCGGCGGAGACGGTCCCGTCCTCGAGCCACAGGTTCATGGGCGGGTGGAAATGCACTCCGTTCGGTGCCGTGAGCCAATGAGCACGACCGTCCTGCGACGACGTCCTCGTCGTCGCACTGGGTGGATATCCGTACGCGCGTGCATACGCGCGCCCGAACCCTTCGACGCTGCTGTAACCGGCCCCGAACGCGGCATCGGTGACACCGGCGCCGTTGGCCAGTTGCCAGGCCGCGCGTTCGAGCATCACTCTCCGCCGCAGGGCCACCGGGGACTCCCCGGTACCGACACCGAACTGGCGTGTGAAGTGCCAGGGGGACGCGTACGCCCCCTGCGCCATCTGTTCGAGGTTGACGTTGTTCTCGTCGAGCACCGCGTCGAGGAGTTCACGTAAGCGGTCGCGCCGGGGCTCGGACAGCCGGGTTTCGGACATAGGGCAAGTCTGACGACCTTCGCGCGGTCGCGCTTGACTGTTCTTGCCGAATCCGGCCGGCAGTCACCCGGGCAGCGTCTCACCTCCGATAGGAGCCAGCACTTCCCCGCTGTAATAGGAGGACATCGTCGCCGAGGCGAAGAAGACGTACGACGGCGCGATCTCGTCGGGTTGCGCGGCCCTGCCGTACGGTGCCTGCTGACCGAACTCGGACACCTTCTCCGCGTCCATCGTCGCGGGAATCAGCGGGGTCCACACCGGTCCCGGCGCGACACAGTTGACCCTGATCCCCCGGTCGCTCAGTGCCTGCGCGAGCGAATAGGTCAACGCGATCACGGCGCCCTTGGTCGCCGAGTAGTCGATCAGTGTCTTGTTCCCGCGAAGCCCGTTGATCGAGGCGGTGTTGATGACGGCGCCGCCCCGGGGAAGGTGCGGCAGCGCCGCCTTGGTGACATGGAAGAAGCTGTCGATATTGACGGCGAAGGTCCTTCGCCACTGTTCGTCGTCGAGTTCCGCGAAGTCGTCGACCGGCTGCTGGGTACCGACATTGTTGACGACGATCTCCAGACCGCCCATGGCGGCCGCGGCCTCGGCGACAACCGTGCGGCAGTGAGCCGGGTCCGCGAGATCTCCCGGGTACAGGTGACATGCGCGTCCTTCCGCCTCCACGAGAGCAGCGGTGTGCTCGGCATCCTCCTGTTCCTCCAGGTAGGCGATCGCCACGTCGGCACCTTCCTTCGCGAAGGCCACCGCGACCGCCCGGCCGATCCCGGAATCACCACCGGTGATCAACGCTCGCCGGCCGGCGAGCAGGTCCCTGCCGCGATAGCCGCGCATCTCGTCGCGGGGGCGTTCCGCCATGTCGGTCGTATCGCCCGGATAGTCGATGGTCTGCGGTTTCCGTTCCTTGTCGTCTGCCATAGCGAGCGGTTACCCCCTGCGCCGGTGGGCACACGTACCCGTTTCCGCCGAGCCCGCCAGGGGTAACCGGCACGTATGTCTGATGTGATCCGGCCGTGTGACCTGTCCGCCGCTTCTCTGCCGACCCCGCGGGGGCCGATCTCCGCCGCCGTCGTCGAACGGCTGGCCCATCCCGCCGATGCCGCGGCCTGGCAGATCGCAGTCGGTGAGCCCGACCCGTACGGCGACGACGTGCAACTGGCCCTGACCGTGCTCTACGAGTTGCACTACCGCGGTTTCGACGGTGTCGACGCGTCGTGGGAGTGGGCGCCGGGACCCCTGGGACTGCGCGCCGACCTCGAGCGTCTGTTCCTCGCACAGTTGCGCGCCGACGTTCCGGTCGGCGACGACACGGACGCGACGTTCGACGCGCTCTACCGCGAGCCGAAGGACGCCTGGGGGGTGTCGCACGAACTGGCGGAACGCGGTACCTGGGACCAGATCCGCGAGTTCTTCGTACACCGCTCGATCTACCACCTGAAGGAAGCGGATCCGCACGCGTTCGCCATTCCTCGCCTGCGGGGACGTGCGAAAGCGGCACTCGTCGCGGTCGAGTTCGACGAATACGGCGGTGGTCGCGCCGACAGGATGCACTCCCGCCTGTACGCCGATCTGCTGAAAGCGGCCGACCTCGACGAGAGCTACCTCGGCTATCTCGACGCCGTGCCGGCCGTCACCCTCGCGACCGTCAATTTCATGTCGCTCTGCGGGCTGCACCGGGCGCACATGCCGATGCTCGTGGGGATGTTCACCGCTGCGGAGATCACCACGGCTCCGAGTGCCCGGCGGATGGCGTCGGCCCTGGAACGTCTCGGCGCAGACCCCGCGTGCGTCACGTTCTACACCGAGCACATCGAAGCGGATGCCGTGCACGAACTGGTGCTTCGGCACGACGTGGTGGGTGACATGATCGCGGCCGACCCCCGCTGCGCGAGCGACATCGTGTTCGGCGCGGAGGCCGCGGAGTTCCTCGAAGGCCGCCTCGCACACCACCTGCTGGACAACTGGTCGAAGGGTTCGACGACGCTTCGTGCGTCCCTCGACGACATCGCTCCGGTGGACCAGCCCGTGAGCTGATCCACCGGAGCGGTCCGACGGGTAAGCCGCGTCAGTCGAGGACGCCCGGCTCGTGGGTCGGGGTTCCACCCGAACCGTGGAGCCGGCGGTGACGGAAATTGATCGTGATCAACGCCGCGCCGGCCGAGAGGAGCGCCGCAGCGATGACGACGGCAACCACCGTCCAGCCGGCGAACCCGTCTCCTGCAGCGAAGAGCGCCATGGCGACGACAGCAATGCTGGCAAGAACGCACGCGTAGCCGATCCATCCCGCTACCCGGGAGCCGGTGGTCGGCGGCTCGTGCCTCGATGTGTTGGTCATAGTGGTTTGTACCCCTTCGTGCGGCCCGACAAAACTCGGGCAATCGAGAAACAGGCTCCCCCGCAGTGTGATCCGCTCAAGGCGGAATCCGGCGTCCGATCGGACCACGTCCGAGAAGCACAGCGAGGAGTTCCCGCGCGGAGCGCGCACGCAACACCGGACTGCAGGTTCCACCACGCGCACGCATGCCGGCGATCGTCTCCGCCCAGACGGCGGGACCGGAATGCCGCGGCGCCCAGCCGAGCACTGCGGACGCCCGCTCGCATCCGAGCATGGGGGTGGCGTATGCCAGGTCGACCCAGCTTCCCTGAACCGGCTGAAGCCGGGCGTGCCAACCGGCGTCGGCCACCGCGGAGAGCAGCCGTGCGGGAACGTGGACGGTGGAGCAACCGAACGGTGCGGCGAAGTCCTCGGCGCCGACGGGCACCGGCGAGGCCAGGTTGACCGCGCCCACAGCACGACGTCGGAGTGCCGAGTCGATTGCCGCGGCCACATCGTCGGCATGCACCGCGGGGATCGTGAGCCTCCGGTCGACGGGCAGCACCGGGACGTGGCGGGTGATCGCGGACGGCACCGCGTCCGGCAGCACGTATCGGGCGAGACCCGACCCCGCTGCGTATTGCCCGATGAATCCCGGGCGTAGCCGCAGCAGATCCGGCGCACCGGGCGCACCCGACAATTCGTCGAGCACCCTTTCGGCCGCCACCTTGTCCACGCTGTAGGCACAGCCGGGTATTCCCGTCGTCGGCCAGGACTCGTCGACGGGCCGGCCGTACGATCCCGGCGAGTACGCCGCGCCGGAGGACATGTGCAGCACGTGCGGTACGCCGGCGTCCGCTGCCGCCGAATACACGGCGCGTGTTCCCTCGACTGCGGTGCGCCGCAAGTATTCTCGCCGGTGCGACGGCTGGAATCCCCAGGCAAGGTGGACGACGGCATCGGCGCCGGACATCTGCCGCCGCAGCACCCCGTACGACTCGGGCTCCGCGAGGTCGACGCGACACCAGCGCGCAGAAAGATAGGGGCCGCGCGCCGGAGG
>NZ_JBHWWX010000067.1:0-11764 GCF_042730335.1 Rhodococcus sp. NPDC060084 | reverse complement strand
GCGTACGAGGATGCCCGGCCGACGCCCTTTCATGTCGGTAGCACCGCGTACTGTCGCGTCCATGCACAACGCGCAGCACCAAGGCTAGCCCCGGCCCGGGGCCGCCCCGAGTCAGGAGAAACCTGATGCGCGCTGCACTCTGCAACACCCTGTTCACCGTGTTCGGTCACCGGATCTGCTGTGGCCGGATCCCCGAGTGGACCGCCTATGTGGGCCAGGAGTGGGACACCTACCACGTCGCCCCGTGGAATCTGTACAACGTGATCTGGCGGATCCAGAACTGGATCCGCGGTGGTGTCGACTGAGGTGTCGAACCACCGAGCCCACCGACTCCGCCGGTCGGGTTCACTCCGGAGCAGTCGCCATCGCCGAGAGTCGCTGCGCGAGAGTCCGTGCCGCCTCCCGCAATTCGGGAGGCTCCAGGACCACGGCGTCGAAACCCAGTCGCGCGACGTGCATGGCGAGCCAATCCAGGTCCTGCCCGCCGACGACGAGCACACACCAACCGTCGTGCTCGTCGTCGACGCGGCCGACCTGGGGCGGCACCAATTCCCGGACCCGGTGGGCGGGGGCATGCACCCGCACCCGCGCAAGATATCGGTAGGGCGCCTCGGTGACGGCGCGTTGCACGTAGGAAATCGGGTCCGGGTAGTCCCTCGGGCGGAACCGCCAGGTCGTCGCCGTCACGTCGCCCATCCGGTCGAGCCGGAAGGTACGCCAGTCGTCGCGGTCGATGTCCCAGGCCATCAGATACCAGCGGTGGCCGGCGACGACCAAGCGCACCGGTTCGGTCGTGCGTTCCCGGCCCTCCCCGTCACGATCGGTGTACCGGAACCGCACGCGCACCGCGTCGCGGCAGGCCCGGGCCAGAACCATCAGCGTGTCGGCGTCGATCTCGATGTCGGGTCCCACCAAGGTCTCCATCGCCCCGTACACCGCCCGCACCTCCGCCCGCAGTCGCGGCGGCATGACCTGGTCCAGTTTCGCGAGCGCCCGCAGCGACGCCTCGGCCGATCCGGTGATCGTGCTTCCCGACGCCAGCCGCAACGAGACCGCTGTCGCAATTGCCTCTTCGTCGTGAAAGAGCAACGGAGGCAATCGTGTTCCGGCGCCGAGCTGGTAACCGCCGCCGACGCCCGCGGTGGCGCGGACGGGATACCCCAGTGCCCGCAACCGCTCCACGTCGCGGCGCACCGACCGGTCGGTGACCCTCAGTTCCACCGCGAGGTCCGCGGCAGTCCAGGACGGCCGGCTCTGCAGCAGCGCCAGCAACCGCAGCACCCGTTCGGTCGTCGCCTCGACGGTCACGATTTCCATCGTCGCACGATCACGGAACGATCCTGTCCGGAATGTGGGGGACGCTTGTACCCATGACGGACCGACACTGGAATTCTCTCCTGCGAGACCAGCTCGCCACCCCGGTACGCAGTCGCCTCGACGGACTCACCGACGAGGAGTACTTCTGGGAACCCGCTCCCGATTGCTGGAACGTGCGCCCGCGAGGCACCGGCACCGCACCCGTGCAGGCCGGCAGCGGCGCCATGACGATCGACTTCGCATTTCCGGAGCCGGACCCGCCGCCGTTCACGACGATCGCGTGGCGCCTCGGCCACGTCATCGTCGGAGTACTCGCGATGCGCAACGCGTCGCACTTCGGACGGGCACCCACCGACTACGCCTCGTTCGAGTACGCCGCGACCGCGGACGAGGCGCTCGCCCAACTCGACGCGGAATACGCGACCTGGGCCGCCGGTGTCGAATCGCTCGGGGAAGAGGGATTGTTCCGCCCCTGCGGGGAGGCGGAGGGTCCGTACGCCGACTACCCGATGGCGACCCTGGTTCTGCACATCAACCGCGAGCTGATCCATCACCTCTCGGAGGTGTGCCTGCTCCGCGACCTCTATCTGCACACCCGCCGTTCGACTCGACAGGAGGTGGGCTGACATGGCCCGCGACATCCAGATCACGTTCGACTGCGGTGATCCCGCAAAACTCGCCCAGTTCTGGGCCGACGTCCTCGGCTACGAGGTGCAGGCCCCGCCCCCGGGTTTCGCGTCCTGGGAGGAAGCACTCGAAGCAATGGGAGTGCCACCGGAACACCACAACGACGCGTCCGCTGTCGTCGATCCCGAGGGAGCCGGACCACGACTGTTCTTCCAGCGAGTTCCGGAAGGAAAGCAGGTCAAGAACCGAGTGCATCTCGACGTTCGAGCGGCACCCGAAACGGACGGCGACGCCCGAATGGAGCTGTTGGAGAAGGAAGCCGAGCGGCTCGTGGCCCGCGGAGCCGAGCGGGTTCGACGCCACGAGCCCGCTCCCCCACTCGACGCCGGACACATCGTGATGACCGATCCCGAAGGTAACGAGTTCTGCCTCGATTGACGGTCGTGCACAAGTCACGGGCCATGCGGGGCCTCGGACCCGGAGGCGTACCGGCTAGGCGGCGTGCCGGGCGGCGAGGGACTCGCCGGCCGAGATCGCCGACTCCTCCGCGGTTTTGCGCATCGTCACCGCTGTCTCGGTGAACTCGTCGAGGGCGGGGTTCACGCCGACGAGGGTGAAGTCGCGCTCGACGATCGTGAGGTCCGCACCCCAGTGGTCGACGAGAATCCGACGTGCGTAGCCGGTGCTGTGGTCCCAGCCGTCGCGCGGAGTCCCGGGTCCGTACGCACCGCCGCGTGTGACGACCAGGACGGTGGGCGTGCCGTCGAGAAGCCGAACGCCGTGCTCGGCGCCGACCACGGTGAGATCGATCCATGCTTTCACGTGCTGTGAGACGCCGTAGTTGTAGAGCGGGAACGCCAGAACGACTGCCGTAGCCTGCTGCAACTCGGTCGCGAGTCGCTCTGCGAGGGCGAGTGCATGGCGCTGCGGCTCGTTGCGATCCTGTTCCGGCGTGGCACTTCCGGCCAGGGCATTTCCCCAGGCGTCGGACGGCAGGGGGTCCTGACCGAGGTGCCGCCGGACGACGGGAACCGCGGGGTGCGCAGCGGTGACCCGATCGAGAACGAGATCGGCCAACGCGCTGCTTGCGGAGCGGTCGCCTTGAATGCTGGCGTCGATACGGAGTAGGTGCATGATTTCTCCCGAGAGTTACGGACTTGAATGTTCAAGTCGGACGTTACACGCGACGACTTGAATGTTCAACACGTCGGGTACGGTGTTCGTGTGAGCGTCGAAAACACCCGCGCATCCGCTTCCTCCGGCGATGACGAGACCCTCTGGCTGTCACCGGACCAACTGCGCGATTGGGTATCCCTCGTCGAACTGCTGTCGACGCTTCCCCCCGCCATGGACGCGCAGCTCAAGCGAGACGCGGGGATGAATTCGTTCGAGTACCACATCCTCGCCGTGCTGGCCGAGGCGCCGGACCGCACCCTGATTCTCAGCGAGCTGGCCCCGTTGGCACAGGGATCACTGTCCCGCCTGTCCCACGCGATCACCAGACTCGAGCGGTCGGGATGGGTCGAGCGGCGCAGCTGCACCGTCCGCGGCGGTCGGCGAGCCGAAGCGTGGCTCACCGATGCCGGACTTGCGAAGCTCGAAAAGACCGCGCCGGGCCACGTCCGGGAGGCGCGTCGTCTCGTCGTCGACGTTCTCACTCCCGGCCAGTTCGCCGCGCTCGGCGATGCCGCCCGGACCATCAACGCGGCACTCACGGCGGGTCCGGCCGAGTGCCCGGAGTCCACGGACAGTTGATCCGCCAACCGGCACGGCCGCTCGTGTGAGGATCGCGGACATGGATGTCTTCCTGAAATCCGGGCGGCTGGTGCTGCGTCCCTTCACCGGCACCGATGCCGGCAACCTCGTAGCACTCGACAACGACCCCGACGTCATGCGCTTCATCAACGGCGGCCGCGCCGCGAGCCTCGAAGTTGTCCGAACGCAGACGCTGCCACGGCTCTTGCACGAGTACCCGTGCTTCGGCACCCGCGGCTACTGGGCAGCGGAAGACAGGGACACCGGAATCTTCCTGGGCTGGTTCGAGTTCCGCCCCCTGGATGACCATCGCTCCGCCGTAGTCGAACTCGGCTACCGACTGAACAGGGCCGCCTGGGGCAAGGGCCTGGCCACGGAGGGATCGCGCGCTCTGATCGACAAGGGGTTCACCGACCTCGGAGTGGAGCGGGTCACCGCGAACACGATGGCGGTCAACACGCGCTCCCGGCGCGTGCTGGAAAAGGCAGGTCTGCTGTTCGTACGAAGCTTCACCGGGGACTGGGCCGAGGCGATCGAGGGATCCGAACACGGCGACGTCGAGTACTCCCTCACCCGAGCCGAGTGGGAACAGCGCCGGTAGTCGCTTCTCGGTGCGCCGGGCTCGTCTCGCGATGAGTTCCACCGTGGCGACGAGTCGACCCACTCGACAACGTTTCCGAGATGAAGGACCTGATCATGGAAGACACCGGGAGCGCATTCATCGACGTGATGACGATCGGGGTACCGGTCACCGACCAAGACCGCGCACTCGCGTTCTACGTCGACACACTCGGCTTCGAGACACGAATGGACGTACCGCTCGAACAACTCGGGGGCCGCTGGATCATCGTCGCGCCACCGGATGCCCGCACGACAATCGCGCTGGTTCCTGCCGGCGACGGCATTCCTGCGGGCATCGAGACCGGAATCAGGCTCACCACGTCCGATGCCGCGGCGCTGCACACGCAACTACAGGAGCGCGGCGTCGTCGTCGGTGAAGTGCTCCTCTGGGACGGCGTACCACCGATGTTCACGTTCCGCGATCAGGACGGGAACGGTTTCGAGGCAGTCGAGCAACCCGCCCTCGACGCGGTCTGAGGTGGGGCGGGCGGGGCTCGAACCCGCGACCAATGGATTATGAGTCCACGGCTCTAACCGACTGAGCTACCGCCCCTCCGCGGCGACGTGTCGCCGCAGAACACTGCCGCATCGGACAGCGCTCCGGAATGGTACCTGGGGCGGCACCGCCGAATCGAGACGGGGTGACGCAGTTGTGTCACGACCGTCACACCGACCGGTGCCCCAGGCCACAAACGAAAAATCCTCCCACCCTGCGACGGGTGGGAGGATTTCACGCGCTCCCCCGGCTGGACTCGAACCAGCAACCGTTCGATTAACAGTCGAATGCTCTGCCAATTGAGCTACAGGGGATTGTCCTGCGGTGCTCCGCGGTTTCCCCCGGTGCGTGGAAAACCATAGCGCTCAACCCGCCGCGGTGCCAAATCGCCTGCACAGTGCGCGTCCGGGCCAAGATCAGGCAGGATGGAACAGACGCGTAGCCACGGGTGGAAGGACAGCACATTGATGGGTTTGTTGGTCGGAGTCGCCGCGGGCTATGTACTCGGCACCAAAGCGGGTCGTGCCCGATACGAGCAGATCAGCAAGACCGCGCGGGCGGTGGCGGGGAGCCCGGTCACCAAGAAGGCGATCGAGGTGGGACGACAGAAGCTCGCCGACTCGCTGAGTCCTCAACCGAAGCTCGAGCCGATGAAGCCGATCGACGAGCACACGACGATCATGATCCCGCGGGATCAGCTCAAGAAGTAGCTGCTCAGCCGGCCAGGCCGTCGCCGCTCGTATCGCCGATGGCCTGGTCGAGCAAGCTCCGCCGGTACTGCTCGAGTGCCATGAGGTCGCCGAGCAGCGCGTGGAACTCGTCCGATTCGGTGGCGGGCGAGATGCGCTGCAACTTCGACTTCAGTTCCGCGACCTGCTCCCCCACCCACACTTCTTGCAGGCGTGCCAGCACGCCGCCGATGTAGCGCGGAATGCGGTCTTCCTCGGCCGGTATCGGCTCGACTGCGAGTTCCATCACCAGCGAATGCGCGACAGGGTCCTTCGCTGCCCGGCCGACCGCGTCGACCCACTCGCCGCCACCCATACCCGAACCGGTGCCGCCCGCGGCAGCGACCGCTGTACGGACCGCTGCGTACGCCGGATCGGTGAAGGTCTCCTTGGGCAGCGAATCGAATACGGTTCCGGCAATGCCCGGGTACTGGAGGGCGGCCTTGAGCGCATCACGTTGCGGCCACAGGGACGGGTCGTTCGGGCGGGGGCGGCGCAACGCCGACGCGGGCGCCTGGGGCGCCACGGTGGCTCCGGCCCGGGACTTCGTTTCCGGTGCGCGGGCACCTCGCCGCGCTTCGTCCTGCACCCGGCGTCGCACCGCGGGAATGTCGTCCCAGCCCACCCAGTGCGCGAGTTGCACCGAGTAGTTGTCGCGCAAGGTGCGGTCCTTGATCTGCGCGACCACCGGAACGCAGCGGCGCAGTGCCTCGACCCTTCCCTCCGCGTTGTCCAGATTGTGTTCGGAGAGAATGGATTTCACCACGAACTCGAACATCGGAGTCCTGCGGGCGACGAGATCGCGCACGGCGCCGTCACCGGACTCCTGCCGGAGTTCGCAGGGATCCATGCCCTTGGGGGCGATCGCGACGTAGGTTTTCGCCGCCGTCTTCTGGTCGCCCTCGAATGCTTTCATCGCGGCGGCTCGGCCGGCGTCGTCACCGTCGAAGGTGTAGATGACCTCGCCGCGGAAATAGCTGTCGTCCATGAGCAGGCGGCGCAGCATGGCCAGGTGCTCGTCGCCGAAGGCGGTTCCGCACGCGGCCACGGCGGTCTTCACGCCGGCGAGATGCATGGCCATGACGTCGGTGTAACCCTCGACGATCACCGCCTGGTGTGATTTGGCGATCTCGCGCTTCGCGAGGTCCAACCCGAACAGCACCTGGGACTTCTTGTACAGCTGCGTCTCCGGCGTGTTCATGTACTTCGCGGTGATCTGGTCGTCGTCGTACAGCCGTCGCGCCCCGAAGCCGATGACGTCACCGGAGAGATTGCGGATCGGCCACAACAGTCGCCGGTGGAACCGGTCGATGGGTCCGCGGCGCCCCTCCCGCGACAGTCCGGCCGCCTCGAGTTCTGCGAACTCGAACCCCCGACCGAGAAGATGCTTGGTGAGCAGGTCCCATCCGGCGGGCGCGAAGCCGCAGCCGAACGTCTCGGCGGCGGCGCTGTCGAAGTTGCGCTCGGTGAGGTAGTCGCGCGCCGCCTGGGCACCCGGGGTGCGCAGTTGCTCGGCGTAGAACTCCTGGGCGGCGGCATTCGCGGCGACGAGGCGGGCACGGGTACCGCGGTCGCGCTGGACCGACGGCCCGCCGCCTTCGTAGTTGAGAGTGTAGCCCACGCGCTCCGCGAGTTGCTCGACGGCTTCGACGAAACTGACGTGTTCGATCTTCTGCAGGAACGAGTAGACGTCGCCACCCTCCCCGCACCCGAAGCAATGGAAGTGCCCGTGGTTGGGCCGCACGTGGAACGACGGCGACTTCTCGTCGTGGAACGGGCACAGACCCTTCAGGGAGTCGGCGCCGCCTCGCTTGAGCGCGACGTATTCACCGACGATGTCTTCGATGCGGGCGCGGTCGCGAATGGCCGCGATGTCTCTGTCTGAAATTCGGCCGGCCACGACGTCGATTCTAAGCCGCTCGGCCGCCGCCGCCCGCAGCGGTGGTCCCGCGTCGCGGTGCTACCCCCAGCTGGCCTGCGCGGCGAGGCTGTCCCGGTCGATGCGCTCGAGCCGGGATTCGGTGCACGACGCGATCTGATCGACCACCACGCGCACCCGCGCCGCGTCGTCGGGTGCGTCTTTCCACGCCGCGGCGAAGAACGGATCGAGGCCCACCGGCGCCGTCCGCAGCAGCCATTCCGCGACGCGGTGGATCCGCTCGCGCTGCGCCTCCTGCCGGGTGCGGTGCACGCGGTCGGACATCACGAACTGCAGCGCCATCGTCTTGAGCAACGCCACCTCGGCGGCGACCACGGGCGGGATCACCAGGTCGGCGTCGTATCTCGTGACGGGTTGGTCACCGGTGACCTCCCGCGTTCCCAGGATCGCGGCGGTGGCGTATCGGCCGACGAGTTCGCTGGTGAGCCGTTTGAGAGCGACGGAACTGGCCAGGGTGCCGTCGAAGGTTCCGACGTCGATCACGACGGGCATCTCCGACAATCGTTTCGCTGCTTCGGTGAGTTCGTCGGGGACGAGATCGGAGAATTCGCGCATGCCCAGTTCGATGAGCGCGGACACTGCGTCCGCGTCGCCGAGCACCCGCAGGTCGATCCGGCCGTCGATGACGCCGTCCTCGACGTCGTGCACCGAGTACGCGACGTCGTCGGACCAGTCCATGATCTGCGCCTCGAGGCATTTGCGGCGATCCGGCGCGCCCTCCCGCACCCACGTCAGCACTTCGACGTCGTCGTCGTACGCGCCGAACTTCGCGCCCGGAGACGGCCGCGTCCACGGATATTTGAGCGTCGCGTCGAGGGCGGCGCGGGTGAGGTTCAGGCCGGCGCTCGTGCCGTCCGGATAGAGAACCTTGGGCTCCAGGCACGTCAGGATGCGCAGGTTCTGCGCGTTCCCTTCGAATCCTCCGCACGGCGCCGCCACCGCGTCCAGGGCGCGCTCTCCGTTGTGCCCGTACGGCGGGTGCCCGATGTCGTGGGCGAGTCCCGCGAGGTCCACGACATCGGCGTCGGCGCCGATTCCCTCCGCGATGCTGCGGCCGATCTGCGCGACCTCCATCGAGTGCGTGAGCCGGGTGCGCGGAGTGTCACCGTCGCGAGGGCCGACGACCTGAGTCTTGTCGGCCAGCCTGCGCAGGGCAGCGGAGTGCTGGACCCGCGCGCGGTCGCGCGCGAATGCGGTGCGGTCGGCGGCGGCCCGTTCAGCACCGATCAACGCCGAGCGCTTCGGCGGTTCGGCGACACGCCGCTCCAGATCGTGTTCGCTGTAGCCCTGCATCAGATCCGTCCTTCGTCGCACCGGCCGTACGTCCCCCGGCCCCTACTCACATGTACGCCTACCCATATCTTCGTCCTTCACCATCTCGGCCTCCCACCCGCGGTCACTGCTCTGCTGTGTACGGGAAGTCCGCGGAGAAATGGGTGATCTGGTACCAGATCAACGCGCCCGTTTCGCGGGCGATCGCGTGAAACTGCGAGTTGCGGGTGAACACCGCCGGGCCCTGACGGGTCGGCGCGGTCCATGCGTCGAGACCCGAGTCGCGGGCCATGGTCCGGGTGCGCAGCGAATGCCACGGATCGCTCACCAGCACCGACGACGACAACCCCAGCTCGCCCATGTCCCTGCTCACGGCTTCTACGCTGCGCAGCGTGTCGGATCCCTCTTCCACCGCCATGATCGCCTCCGCGGGCACGCCCCGGGAGACGAGATAGTTCTTGCCCGCGGCCGCTTCGGTGAACAGATCGCCTTCCTGCTTGCCACCGACGGTGACGATCATCGGCGACACCCCTGCCTCGTACAGCTTGAGTGCCTGCTCGAGTCGTGCTTCGAACACCGACGACGGTGTGCCGGAGTACTGGGCGGCGCCGAGCACGACGATGGCGTCGGCGGGCGTCCTGTCGTCGATGCGGGCGACCTGCCACACCCGTATCGCCGTTCCGCCGACGACGAGGATCGCGGCGAGCAGCGCACCGACCACCAGTCGCCTCAGCCACCGGGTGATGCGGGCGCCCGTGCCGAGATCGTCCTCGGCGCGGCCTGGCGCGGGGACCCTGGGGTGGGATGCGGTACTCACCCCTCAAGTCTGCCAGTGGACGCGGGGAACGAAGCAGGGCGACGCGCCGACCGTGCTTCGTTCCCGCGAACCACTAGATTCGTTGTCATGCCCCACGCATCGTCCCCGCGCCGACGTCCCGCCCGGATCGTGCCCGCGCTGCTACCCCTCCTGCTCGCCGCGATCGCGTGGCTGCTGATGCCCGTCGCGGCGTCGGCCGAGCCCCCGTCACGACTCCAGTCACCGATCAGCGACAGCGCCGGAGTCCTCGATGCCGACGACGTCGCACGTATCCAGCAGGCGGTGGACACGTTGTACGACGAGCACCGCCTGCAACTGTGGGTCACGTATGTGTCGACCTTCGACGGCCAGAACTACGACGCCTGGGCGCAGGCGACCGCGCGGGCCAGCAACTTCGGTCCGGACACCGCCCTGCTCGCCGTCGCCACCGACGACCGCGAGTTCGCGTTGTGGACCCCGAACGGATCGGATATTTCCCAGTCGGAACGCAACCGCATCAGCTCGAACGACATCACGCCCGCGCTGCGCACCGGTGACTGGGCGGGCGCCGCCGTGGCCGCGGCGGACGGCCTCGATGCCGCGTTGACGCCCTCGAGCGCGCCCACCACGACACTGCTCGTCGGTGGCGGCGTGATCGCCGCGGGTGCCGGCGGCGTCTACGCATATTCGCGGCGGTCCAAGCGCAAGCGTGCCGAGACGGCCGCCGCGCGCGCAGCGGCGATCGATCCCGCCGATACCGGCGCACTGGCCGCGCTCCCGCTCGAGGGTCTCGAGCTGCATGCCCAGAAGGTACTGGTGGAGACGGACAACGCAGTGCGCTCGAGTTCGGAAGCACTCGAGCTGGCGCGCGGCGAATTCGGCGACACGGCAGTTCAGCCGTTCGACCGGGCGTACCGGCAGGCGCAGGCCGCGCTCGCGAACGCGTTCGAGATCCGGCAGCGTCTCGACGACGACATCCCGGAGACCCCGGAGCAACAGCGCGAGATGCTGGTGCAGCTCGTCTCGTCGTGCGGGCAGGCCGACCGCGAGCTCGACGCGCAGGTGGAGGCGTTCGACCGGATGCGGGACCTGTTGCTCGACGCTCCCGACCGGCTCGACGCACTGACACAGCGCGCCATCGGCCTGCGGGCACGTATCCCGCAGGGCGAGGCCGCCCTCGCGCAGCTGACCGAAGAATTCCCGGCGGAGGCGCTCGCGCCCGTCAAGGACAACGTGTCGCTCGCGGTCGAGGAGATCGAGTACGCCGAGAAGGCCATCGATGAAGGCCGGGTCGCAGTGTCGCGTCCGGCGGGTGAGCAAGGTGACGCGGTCCGCGCGATCCGCGAGTCCGAACGCGCACTCGGACACGCGGCAACGCTCCTCGACGGTGTCGAGCACGCCGCGGAGGACATCCGCCACGCGATCGCGACTCTTCCGGCTGCCATGGAAGATGCGGCGCAAGGCATTGCCGACGCCGAAGGGCTCGTTGCCGCAGGTGGCCCGGAACTCGCCGAAGCGCGCCGAGCCGCCCAGGAGGCACTCGAGCATGCACGGGCCGCGCAGCACACCGACCCGCTGGGAAGTTTCACGCGGGTCGTGGAAACCGACGCGCGCCTCGATGCCCTGCGGGCGCAGACCCGCGCGGCTCGAGAGGAGGAAGCGCGGGCCCGCCGGCGGCTCGAGCAGGATCTGACCGCCGCCCAGGCACAGGTCACCGCCGCATCCGATTTCATCGGCACGCGACGCGGCGTCGTCGGCGCGGAGGCACGCACGAGGCTGTCGGAGGCGCAGCGCCATCTGGACGCGGCCCGGCAGCTGGCGTCGACGGACGCAGCCCAGGCGCTGCAGCACGCCCAGACGGCGTCGGCCCTCGCGTCCCGCGCCTTGAGCGCCGCACGCCGGGATGTCGAGTCGTGGGAACGTCGCAACCCGCCGCGCGGTGGCGGTTCGTCGGGAGGCAACATCGCCGGTGCCGTGCTGGGTGGCATCCTCATCAACAGCGTTCTCGGGGGCGGCGGGCACGGTGGTGGCTTCGGAGGCGGAGGCTTCGGAGGCGGCGGCTTCGGGGGCGGCGGAGGCGGATTCGGCGGGTCGAGCGGCGGCAGGTTCTGACGCCGCACAGGTAAAACCCTGGTGGGAAAATGCCCGCTCAGCGGGCAACAACTCACCCGAGTTCACAAAGACTCGCCGGCCCTCCCGTGATACGGGAGGGC
>NZ_JBHWWX010000066.1:0-13036 GCF_042730335.1 Rhodococcus sp. NPDC060084 | reverse complement strand
CTCCGCCTTCTTGTCTTTGCGGCTCCCCCCCCCCGGCCCAACCCCCCCCCGCTGGCGCCCGGGGGGGGGGCCCCCCCCCCCCACCGGGGCCCGACCGGACAGCGTCGCCGATCCGGAGCGTCAGCTACCGAATCGCGCGAGGACCGCGCCCGCCTCTTGCGATGCGGTGCCTTCCTCGGCGAGGTGCGCCTGTGCTGCGGGCAGTTCGCGGCCGTGATGGGCCATGGCCTGCGCGTAGAGGCGGCCCGCGCGGTACGACGAGCGCACCAGCGGACCGGCCATCACGCCGGCGAACCCGATGGAGCGGGCGGTGTCGGAGTGCGCCACGAACTCTTCGGGCTTGACCCACCGCTCGACGGGATGGTGCCGCGGCGACGGCCGCAGGTACTGCGTGATGGTGATGATGTCGCACCCGGCGTCGTGCAGGTCGTGCAGCGCCTGGGTGACCTCCTCGGGCGTCTCGCCCATTCCGAGGATGAGGTTCGACTTGGTGACGAGACCGAATTCGCGGGCCGCGGTGATCACGTCGAGCGACCGCTGGTAGCGGAAGGCCGGGCGGATGCGCTTGAAGATCCGCGGCACCGTCTCGACGTTGTGAGCGAGCACCTCGGGACGGGACTCGAACACCTCGCGCAGGAGGTCGGGCTTGCCGTTGAAGTCGGGGATCAGGTTCTCGACACCGGTGCCGGGGTTGAGTTCGTGGATCTGCCGCACGGTCTCGGCGTACAGCCACGCGCCGCCGTCGGGGAGGTCGTCGCGGGCAACGCCGGTGATCGTCGAGTATCGAAGGCCCATCGCCTGAACGGATTCGGCGACACGGCGCGGTTCGTCACGGTCGAGTGCCGCGGGCTTGCCGGTGTCGATCTGGCAGAAGTCGCAGCGCCGCGTGCACTGTTCACCACCGATCAGGAACGTCGCCTCACGGTCTTCCCAGCATTCGTAGATGTTGGGGCACCCGGCCTCTTCGCAGACCGTGTGCAGGCCCTCGCGTCGTACAAGGCCTTTGAGCTCGGTGTATTCCGGGCCCATCTTCGCCCGGGTCTTGATCCAGTTCGGTTTACGTTCGATCGGCGTCTGAGCGTTTCGGGTCTCGATCCGCAGCAGTTTGCGTCCTTCTGGGGCCACAGTCACGTCCTCGATCGTACGCTCGCGCTCACACCGTGACCCGGTCGGGGAGCGCCGCCGGTCAGAACTGCACAGTGGTGAATTCCGGGGCGCGTGAGGAGCCTTCGGCCGCGGCGGCGGCCTCCTCGAACGTGACCCGGTCGATGTCGGATGTGGTGACGGGAATCCGTCCGTCGAGCGCATCGAGCACGGCCTCGGTCACCGCCGGGGTGACGTCGTCGATCGTGATCTCCCTGCCGAGTTCCCCGGTCAGTGACGCAACACCGGCGTCGCGGATTCCGCACGGCACGATCGAGTCGAACGCATCGAGTGTGGAATTGCAGTTGAGCGAGAAGCCGTGCATCGTGACGCCGCGCTGCACGCGGATCCCGATCGCAGCGATCTTCCGCTCGGGCACCCACTGCCCGTCGCGCAGTTCCCCGGGCAGCCATACCCCGGAGCGTCCCTCGATGCGGCCACACGTCAGTCCCAGGTCGGTGCACACCGTGATGAGTGCCTGCTCGATCCGGCGTACGTACCCGACGACGTCGATGGGCTCAGCGAGTTTGATGATCGGATATCCGACAAGCTGGCCGGGACCGTGCCAGGTGATCTTTCCGCCCCGGTCGACATCGATGACGGGGGTGCCGTCGGTGGGACGGTCGCCGTCCTCGGTGCGCCGGCCCGCGGTGTAGACCGCGGGGTGTTCGAGCAGCAGCAGGGTGTCGGACCCGGTGCCGTCGGCGCGGGCGTTGAGGATCTCCCGCTGCCGCTCCCACGCCTCGAGGTACCCGATCGACCCGAGATGCACCACGGTGACCGGCGCGGTATCGGAACGGGCGGACGCGGTGGGGTTGCTCATGTATCCGGACTTTACGCCGGTCGGGTCGAAGCGGAACGGCCCGTACCGCCACCGCACGACGAAAAACGGGGGCGCCGTCGTGATGACGGCGCCCCCGCTATCGGTGGAGCACGAACGTGATCTTCAGCCGATCACAGACCGAGGGTCACAGACCGAGGTCGGCCTCGAACGCGGCTTCCTCGAGACGATGCTTGATCGTCGTCAGGAACCGGCCGGCATCGGCGCCGTCGATGAGACGGTGATCGTAGGTGAGCGGCAGGTAGCACATCGACCGCACGCCGATCGACTCGTTGCCGGTCTCGTCGGTCACCACCACGGGGCGCTTGACGATCGCGCCCGTACCGAGCATCGCGGCCTGCGGCGGAACCAGGATCGGGGTGTCGAACAACGCGCCCTGGCTTCCGATGTTGGTGATCGTGAACGTGCCACCGGCCAGCTCGTCGGGCTTGAGACCGCCGCTGCGCGTGCGCTTGGCGAGGTCGGCGATGGCCCGTGCGAGCCCTGCCAGCGACAGGTCGCCGGCGTTGTGGATCACCGGGGAGAGCAGACCCTGCTCGGTGTCCACGGCGATGCCGAGGTGTTCCGCCGCGTGGTACGTGATCTCCTTCTTGCCCTCGTCGAACGACGCGTTGACGTTCGGGTGCGCACGCAGGGCCTCGACGACAGCCTTCGCGAAGAACGGCAGGAACGTGAGGTTCACGCCCTCACGCTCGGCGAACGACTTCTTCGCCTGGGCCCGCAGCTGGGCGATCTTGGTCATGTCGACCTCGAAGGTCTGCGTGAGCTGCGCCGTGGTCTGCAGCGACTCGACAGTCTTCTTCGCGGTGATCTGACGGATCCGGTTGACCTTCTGCGTGGTACCGCGCAGATCGGCCAGTTCGGGACGCACACCCGGTGCGGCACCGGACGGTGCGGACGGAGCGGACTTCGCGGGAGCCTTCTCCTCGGTGGCCGGAGCCTTCTTCGCCTCCGCGGCGGCAAGCACGTCCTGCTTGCGGATTCGGCCACCGACACCGGTGCCCTTGACCGTGGCCAGGTCCACATCGTTCTCCGCGGCGAGCTTGCGCACGAGGGGAGTGACGTACGGGCTGGACCCGTTCGACGAGTCGCCGGACGAGGACGCGACAGCCTGCGGAGCCGGAGCCGACGCGGCCTGCTCGGCCTTCGGAGCGGCCGGCGCGGGCTTGCTCTCGGCAGGCTTCTCGGCGGCCTTGGGAGCCTCCTGCTTGGGAGCCTCCTGCTTGGGCGCAGGCTTCGCCTCGGGTTCGGCGGGCTTCTCGGCGGGGGCTTCGGTGCCGATGACGGCGAGCTGTCCGCCGACCTCGACGGTGTCGTCCTCCTGCGCGGTGATCTCGGTGAGGATACCGGCGACGGGGGACGGGATCTCGGTGTCGACCTTGTCGGTGGAGACCTCGAGGAGGGGTTCGTCGGCGGCCACTTCGTCGCCGACAGCCTTGAGCCACCGGGTGACGGTGCCTTCGGTGACGGACTCGCCCAGTGCGGGCATGGTGACCGGGGTGCCTTCGCCGCTGCCACCGGAAGCAGCCGGAGCGGACTGCTCGGGCTCGGACGGCTCCGACTCGGACGGCTCGGGTGCCGCTTCCTCGGACGGAGGCGTGGAGGCAGGCGCGGCGGCGGGCTCTTCCGCCGGCTTCTCCTTCTCGGCGGGGGCCTCGGTGCCGATGACGGCGAGCTGCCCGCCGACCTCGACGGTGTCGTCCTCCTGCGCGGTGATCTCGGTGAGGATACCGGCGACGGGGGACGGGATCTCGGTGTCGACCTTGTCGGTGGAGACCTCGAGGAGGGGTTCGTCGGCGGCCACTTCGTCGCCGACAGCCTTGAGCCACCGGGTGACGGTGCCTTCGGTGACGGACTCGCCCAGTGCGGGCATGGTGACCGGGGTGCCTTCGCCGCTGCCACCGGACGACGCGGGAGCGGATTCCGCGGGAGCTTCCTCGGCGGCCGGTTCCTCGGCTGCGGGTTCCTCTGCGGGCTCTTCGGCTGCGGGCTCGTCGGCAGGAGCGGCGTCGTCGGACGACTCGCCGGCGTCACCGATTACAGCGAGTTCGCCGCCGATCTCGACCGTGTCGTCTTCCTGAGCGACGATCTTGACCAGGACGCCTGCAGCGGGCGAGGGGATCTCGGTGTCCACCTTGTCAGTGGAGACTTCGAGCAAGGGCTCGTCGACATCGACCGTGTCTCCTTCCTGCTTGAGCCATCGCGTGACAGTTCCCTCGGTGACGCTTTCACCAAGCGCTGGCATCTGGACGGAGAAGGCCATGTCTGTTGACTCCTCGACGGTTGTGTTCGTGTGTGTTGAGTTGTACCGACTCGTGGTCGACAACCATTGTGTGGTCGTCACCATTGTGCTCGAGGCCGGAGACTCGTGCGGGTGCTTCAGGGGTAGACGGACCGCTGCCCAAGCGAGGCATGGCCGTAACCATCCTTGCACTCATCGTCTCGGCGCGGTTGCAGAGGGGCAGCACCGTCTCACACCGCGGACAGTGCGCGCCCTGCTCGCAGCGCACGGTGGCGCTGGGAGCAGGACGCGCCCGCAGTGCGGTCAGCCGTGCTCGGCAGTGCGGTCAGCCGTGCTCGGCAGTGTGGTCAGCCGTGCTCGGCGATGTCCTCGATGACGGTGATCATCGTGCGTACCGGCACTCCGGTCCCGCCCTTGCCGACGTACCCGAAGGGGCCACCGGTGTTGAACGCCGGCCCCGCCACGTCGATGTGCGCCCACTGGACGCCCTCGGCGACGAATTCCTTCAGGAACAGGCCTGCGGCGAGCATGCCGCCCCACCGGTGCGGAGTGACGTTCGCGAGATCCGCGACCCGCGAGTCGAGGTCACGGCGAAGTTCCTCCGGCAGCGGCATCGGCCAGCCGTTCTCACCGATCTCCTGGGACAGCGCGGCAACCCGATCGCGGAACTCCTCGGTGCCCATCACACCGGGGGTGCGGTTGCCGAGGGCGACCATCTGCGCGCCGGTCAGCGTTGCGGTATCGATGAGGTAGTCGGGCCCGTCCTCGCACGCACGCACGATCGCGTCGGCGAGCACGAGACGGCCCTCCGCGTCGGTGTTGATGACTTCCACCGTCGTTCCGCCGTACTGGGTCAGCACGTCGCCCGGACGCTGCGCCGTCGAGGACGGCATGTTCTCGGCCATCGGAACGGTGGCGACGACGTCGGCAGCGACACCGAGCTTGGCGGCGAGCACCACGGTGGCGACGACGGCGGCGGCACCGGCCATGTCGGAGGTCATCGCTTCCATGCCGGCAGCGGGCTTGATGGAGATGCCGCCGGTGTCGAACGTGATGCCCTTGCCCACGAGGGCGATCTTCGGCGCCTTCCGCTTCTTCGCCGAGTACGACAACCGCACCAGACGCGGCGGCCGCGACGAGCCCTTGCCGACGCCGACGATCCCGCCGTAGCCCTGCTTCTCGAGGGCCTTCTCGTCGAGCACCTCCACCTTCAGCCCGGCAGCTTCACCCAGTGCCTTCGCGCGCTCGGCGAACTCGGCGGGGTAGAGGTGGCTCGGCGGGGTGTTCACGAATTCGCGGGCAGTCGCCACCGCCTCGGCGATTGCGGTCGCCCGGGCGAGAACGGCCTTGGCCGCCCGGTCGCGTACGGACGGAACGAGCAGTTCGATGCGGGTCGCGGGCCGCGCGTCGTCCTTCGGCGCCGACTTCGCGGAACGGAACTCGGTGAACGTGTAGGAACCCAGCGCGAAACCTTCGGCGGCGGCACCGAGATCGACCGACGACAGGGTGGTCGCGACGGTGGTGACACCGGTCAGCGCACGCGCTGCTGCACCGGCGGAACGACGGACCTGTTCGGCATCGATACGGTCCGCGGCTCCGAGGCCGACGGCGAGCACGCTCGCGACGGGAAGTCCGGCCGGCGCGGGCACCCGGGTGAGTTCTTCGCTTCGGCCCGTGGCGCCCACCGCCTGCAGGGTGTCGAGCAGTTCGCCGAGCACCGCTTCGTCGACAGGACCGTCGCCGAAGAGGATTTCGGGACCGTTGTCGGACGAGGTGAGTCCGATGACGAGAACGTCGGCTCGCTTGGATACCGAACCGGCGAGTGCGAGTTCGGGAAGTGCGGGGGTCGGTGTGCTCACAGGCAACTCCTAGGAAGCGGGGGTGATGGCTTCGATGCTAGTGACCACCGTCCGAACGGTCGCAGCGGTGGGATAGCGTCGTGCGACATGAGTGACGAGGAACTCCAGCAGGGGCCCATCCACGCCGTCCATGTCGAACTCGGCGCCACCTTCGCACCGTTCGGTGGCTGGGAGATGCCCGTCTCCTATGCCGGGACGGTCGCCGAGCACACCGCGGTCCGTGAGGCCGTGGGCCTGTTCGATGTCAGCCACCTGGGTAAAGCCCTGGTCCACGGCCCGGGCGCTGCCGCATTCGTGAACGCCGCGCTCACCAACGACCTCGCCAAGATCGGCCCCGGCAAGGCGCAGTACACCCTGTGCTGCACCGAGACCGGCGGTGTCACCGACGACCTCATCGTCTACTACGTCTCCGACGACGAACTGTTCCTCGTTCCCAATGCGGCGAACACCGCCGCGGTCGTCGAGGCGCTGTCCGCCGCGGCACCGGACGGGGTGACCGTCTCGAACCAGCATCGCGACTACGCGGTGTTCGCCGTGCAGGGACCGCGGGCCGAGGACGTGCTTGCCGGCCTCGGGCTGCCCACCGACATCGCCTACATGGGTTTCGTCGACGCCGACTACCAGGGCATGCCGGTGCGGGTGTGCCGCAGCGGCTACACCGGTGAGCGCGGATTCGAGGTGCTGCCCCGCTGGGACGACGCCGAGACGGTGTTTCGCGCGCTCGCGGCGTCCGTCCGCGACGCCGGTGGGCAGGTGGCAGGCCTCGGCGCTCGCGACACGCTGCGGACCGAGATGGGTTACGCACTGCACGGACACGAGTTGTCCGTCGACATCTCGCCCGTCCAGGCACGGGTGGGCTGGGCCGTCGGCTGGAAGAAGCCGCAGTTCTGGGGTCGCGAGGCGCTCCTCGCCGAGAAGGAATCCGGACCGGCACGGCGCCTGTGGGGTCTGCGGGCCGTCGACCGCGGGGTGTTGCGCCAGGGGCTGACCGTCTCCCGTGACGGCGTGCCCGTCGGGCAGACCACGTCCGGAACGTTCTCACCCACGCTCAAGATCGGTATCGCGCTCGCGCTTCTCGACACCGCCCCGGGAATCACCGCCGGTGACGAGGTCACGGTGGACGTGCGGGGCCGGTCGTTGCGGGCCGAGGTCGTGAACCCGCCGTTCGTCGAGGACCACACGAAGTAGATTCGTTTCCGCTGATTGTTAGGATTGTCGTTCATGACAGGTGTCCTCGAATTCGTCCGCGTCCCGCATTCCTCACCCAGCTCTGCGGAGCGGCGACAGGAGATTCTGTCCGAGCCCGGATTCGGGCAGTACTTCACCGACCACATGGTGTCGATCACCTACACCGAAGGTGTCGGCTGGCACGACGCGAAGGTCGAGCCGTACGCCCCGATCCAGATCGATCCCGCTGCCATGGTGCTGCACTACGGCCAGGCGATCTTCGAAGGACTCAAGGCGTACCGGCAGGCGGACGGCAGCATCTCGTCGTTCCGGTTGAGTGCGAATGCGGCGCGGATGAACCGGTCCGCCGAGCGCCTGGCCATGCCGTACCTGCCGCCGGAGTTGTTCGAGAAGTCGGTCCGCGAACTGCTCGACGTCGACCACGAGTGGGTTCCCGCGGCGGGCGGGGAGGAGTCGCTGTATCTGCGGCCCTTCATGTTCGCGACCGAGCCTGCACTCGGCGTGCGGCCCGCCCACGAGTACCGATACCTCCTCATCGCCTCTCCCGCCGGCGCCTACTTCCCGCGCGGCGTGCGCCCGGTGAGCGTGTGGCTCTCGCGTGAATACGTGCGCGCCTCGCCCGGCGGCACGGGTGCTGCGAAGTTCGCCGGCAACTATGCGGCGTCGCTCGTCGCGCAGGCCCACGCCGCCGAGCAGGGTTGTGACCAGGTGGTGTGGCTCGACGCGATCGAACGCAAGTACGTCGAGGAGATGGGCGGGATGAACCTGTACTTCGTGTACGGGTCCGGCGCGGATGCGCGTCTCGTCACCCCGGAACTGTCGGGGTCGTTGCTGCCCGGCATCACCCGCGACTCGCTGCTGACTCTCGCCACGGATTCCGGTCTGGTCGTGGACGAACAGCGGATCAGCACCGACGAGTGGCGTGAGAAGGCCGCAAGCGGGGAGATCACCGAGGTGTTCGCGTGTGGAACCGCAGCCGTGATCACCCCGGTCGGCAGAATCAAGGACAAGGACGGCGAGTTCATCATCGGAGACGGCGAGCCGGGACCGGTGACGATGGCGCTGCGCGACACGCTGACCGGTATCCAGCGCGGCACGTTCGCCGACACGCACGGCTGGATGACGACGCTGCGCGCGTAGATCAGCCCGCAGAGATCTGCACCCGGAGAGGGTCGCGACCGTACCGACGGTCGCGGCCTTCTCTGTTTCGGCCGGTCGGCTCTGTCAGAGCGCGGTCGCAGCCACCAGTGCGACCGCCGCGACCGTGCCTTCCAGCGCCGCGCCGAGCACGTCGCCGTTGAGTCCGCCGAACCGGCGGGCGCAGTGCCGCACGAACAGAGCCGACAACACCAGCGCCACGAGTACGGCAAGCGGGCCGAGCCACGGCGTTGCGGGCGTGGTCAGGACGGCAGCGGATGTCGCCGCGACCAGCCACAGCGCGATCGGAAGCGGACCCTGCGTTCCGGCCACCAGGGTGCCGAAGCCGCTTCCCGGCGCCGCGGGCACTCCTCGGCGGCACGCGAGCACCACGGCGACCCGGCCCACGGCTACCGCAACGAGGATCGCCGCCCATCCACCGGCGTCCGCGAGCGCGCCGAACGACGCCGCCTGAATGCCGAGTACGACGATCGACGCGACGACACCGAACGGCCCCGCTCCGCCGCTGTGCATCACTTCCCGGGCACGTTCGGGCGGTCCGTAACAACCGAGACCGTCGGCCGTGTCGCTCAGCCCGTCGACGTGCATCCCACGGGTCCCGACGGCGAGCACACCGACACAGAGCAGTCCCGTGGCGAAGACCGGCGCACCGGCGGTGCTCGCTACCCAGGACACCGCGGCCGCTGCTGCACCCAGTACCAGGCCGGCGACGGGAGCGGCGGTGATCGCCCGGCCCGCGACCGTTCTGTCGATGTCGTGCGGGCCCCGCGCGGGAAGGACGGTCAGCCACGAGAGCGACAGCGACACGCCGTCGATCCACCGGCGCAGCATCACCCGGCGGTCTTGGTGGGAGCCTCGTCGCGGGTACTGACTCCGGCCTCCGAGAACGTCGCCATGCTCGCCAGGATCTCCACCGCACCCTGCACGACGGGGAGTGCGGCCACCGCGCCCGATCCTTCGCCCAGCCGCATGTCGAGATCCAGAATCGGTTCGAGTCGCAGGTGGCGCAGCGCGATCGTGTGGGCCGGTTCGGCGGACCGATGCCCGGCGACCCACCATCGTGCTGCGCCCGGGGTCAGTTCTTCGGCCACCATCGCCGCAGCGGTGACCACGACGCCGTCGAGGATCACGGGCGTGCGGCGTACCGCAGCCTGCGACAGATATCCCGCCATGGCGGCGAAATCGGCACCGCCCGCTGTGCGCAGCAGGGCGATGGGATCGCGGGTGTGCGGACGTGCACGCCGCATCGCGTCGCGGATGGCGGTGACCTTGCGCATCCAGCCGGCGTCGTCGACTCCGGTGCCGCGGCCGACGGCGGCGACAGGTTCGGTGCTCGTCAGCGTCGCGATGAGGACGGTGGCGGGGGTGGTGTTACCGATCCCCATGTCACCGGCGATCAGGAGATCCGCCCCTTCGTCGACCTCTCGGTCGGCGAGTGAGCGACCGGCCTCGACCGCCCGTACCGTCTCGTCGTGGGTCAGCGCGTCTTCGCGGTCGATGCTCCCGCTCGAGCGCCGGATCTTGAAGGTGGACACCTCGGCGGGGGTGTCGCCGTCCACCGCCATATCGACGACGCGGACGCCTGCTCCGGCAACGCCGGCAAGGACGTTCACTGCTGCTCCGCCTGCTACGAGGTTGGCGACCATCTGGGCCGTCACCTCCGGCGGGTATGCGGAGACACCGTTGCGTGCGACTCCGTGGTCACCGGCGAAGACCACGACGCGGGGCCGCCGGAACGGGTGCGGGGGAACTTCGCCCTGGCATGCGGCGACCCAGCAACCGAGGACCTCGAGACGGCCCAGTGAGCCGGCAGGCTTGGTCAGGTCCCGCTGTCGTTCCTCGGCGACGAGTCGCACCTCCCTGTCCGGTGCGGTCAGCTGGGGGAACTCGATACCGGCGGGTGAGCCGGGGGTGCTGGTCACATGTCACCTCTCGCGTGGGGAATCACCGACTGACGCTATCAATTCGCCCTGTGGCACAAATCCGACGATGGATGTCTTTTCTGCCACTTTCGCTCGGAGATCATCACCCGCAGGCTGGCACTATGGCGGACATCATAGTGATCATGGGCTTTCTCCTGGCACTCGCGGCCGCGCCGGAGATCGGCCGGTTCCTCCCGGCTGCGCGGCCCCGGTGGGTGGCGCGGGCCTGGTGGCGGACCAACGCCTTCCGGCCCGGAGAGACGAATCGGCCGCAGCCCGAATTGTCCGAGGACGAGCGGGCCGCGGCCGAAAACCACGATGTGTGCCGAGCGGGCGAAGATTCCTAGACGGCGTCGCCGGGCTTGACCCGGGGGAGCGGCGCGCGGAGCTTGCGGATCTGCGACGCGCGGACGAACGCGTACCAGCCCAGCCCGAATCCGCCCTGGGCGGAGTCGGGATAACGCTCGCGGACCTTCCTGTTCACGAGACGGCCGAGGTAGATCCCCTCGATCACCATCAGCAGCATCAGGAGGAACATCGCCAGCGTGACGTACTGCTGCACGACGGGGCCGAGGAACATCGACATGATGAGCACCAGCGCGAGCGGCATGAAGAGGCCGACGAGGTTGCGGCGGCTGTCGACGAGATCGCGCACGTACGCGCGCTCCGGGCCCCGGTCGCGGGGAAGCAGGAACTTCTCTTCGCCGGCGAGCATCCGGTTACGGCGCTCGGATGCGGCCGCGCGACGCTCGGCTGCAGCGGCTTTGCGCTGGTCTTTCGACTGCGACTTGCGTGCGGCTTTGCGCCGCTCGCGCGCTTCCTTCGCCGTCATCGGGGCCGGGGCGACCGGGCCGCGACGGCGGCTTTCGGCGTCTCGGCGCTTGGGCGTCGGGCGGCCCTTGCCGGTGGTGACCTTCGGGGCGGCGGCGACAGCCTCCCCGTCGGGCAGGGCCTCGGGCACGGGAACCTCGTGGTCGGCGGACTCGTCGGAACCGCCGCGGCGTAGCAACTTCACCCTTCCAGGCTATGGGATATTCGCGAGAACGGGTAAACCAGGCTGCAATACCACTGTGTTGCGCGACTCGTTCACGGGGAATACATCCGGGCGCGGTACCGTTGAGGCATCCGGGTCCGACACGAACCACAGGTCCGACACGAAATACAGGGAGCGCCCATGACTGTGCAGCAAGAAACCGACACTCACGGCGTCGTCCTGACCGAGGCCGCCGCCTCCAAGGCGAAGGCACTTCTCGATCAGGAGGGCCGTGACGACCTCGCACTGCGTATCGCCGTGCAGCCCGGCGGCTGCGCCGGTCTTCGATACCAGTTGTTCTTCGACGATCGCAGTCTCGACGGCGACCTGATCAAGGACTTCGCCGGCGTCAAGCTCGCTGTGGACCGTATGAGCGCTCCGTACGTCGAAGGTGCGGCGATCGATTTCGTCGACACCATCGAGAAGCAGGGCTTCACGATCGACAACCCGAACGCCACGGGTTCGTGCGCGTGCGGTGATTCGTTCAACTGAGTCGGTCTCGAGAGGGCCTCGGTGCGAGAGCACCGGGGCCCTCTCGTGTCTCCGGGTACCGTGAGGGCGCTACGGCCTCGTCCCGAGTGCCTCATCGTCCCGATTCCTGCGGAAAGGTACAGCCACGTGACCATCGCTGTGACCGGCTCCATTGCCACCGATCACCTCATGCGCTTCCCCGGCCGGTTCGCCGAACAGTTGCTCGCCGACCAGCTCGCACACATCTCGCTGAGCTTCCTGGTGGACGACCTCGTCGTCCGGCGAGGTGGTGTCGGCGGCAACATCGCGTTCGCGATGGGTGTGCTCGGCGGTTCTCCGGTGCTCGTCGGCGCGGTCGGCGCGGACTTCGCCGAGTACCGCGGCTGGCTGGAGAACCACGGCGTGAACTGCACGTCCGTGCATGTCTCCGAGACCGCGCACACGGCTCGGTTCGTGTGCACGACCGATGAGGACATGGCGCAGATCGCGTCGTTCTATCCGGGTGCGATGTCGGAGGCCCGCGAGATCTCGATCGCGGATGTCGTGGCACAACACGGAGTCGACCTCGTGCTGATCGGCGCCAACGACCCCGACGCCATGATCCGCCACACCGAGGAGTGCCGCCGGCTCGGCGTCCCGTTCGTCGCGGACCCCTCCCAGCAGCTCGCGCGCCTCGACGGCAAGCAGGCCGCCGAGCTCATCGAGGGCGCGGAGTACCTGTTCACCAACGAATACGAGTGGGGACTGCTCCAGCAGAAGACAGGTCTGACCGAGGACGAGATCGGCGCCAAGGTCGGCATGCGGATCACCACGCTCGGCGGCAACGGCGCGAACATCGTCGACCGTGACGGCAACTGGGTGCACGTCGGCGTGGTCCCTGACCGCGCGAAGGTGGACCCGACCGGCGTCGGCGACGCCTTCCGTGCGGGCTTCCTCGTCGCCCACCGCGCAGGACTGGGTGTCGAACGTGCCGCGCAACTCGGCTCGCTGGTCGCGGTGCACGTCCTCGAGACCACCGGGACGCAGGAGTGGACCTTCGACCGGGCCGATGCGCTCAAGCGTCTCGCCGACGCCTACGGTGCGGCTGCCGCGGACGACATCGCCGCCATCCTCTAGTTCACCGGGCTTCGGCTCTCGGAACGACAACAGACGGTCGTGGCCACTTCCGCTCGGCGGAGT
>NZ_JBHWWX010000065.1:0-13134 GCF_042730335.1 Rhodococcus sp. NPDC060084 | reverse complement strand
CTCCCGCGTAGGCGCCGAGTCCGCGCAGCACATGGGTGGCGGCGCCGGCGTCGTAGCGGAGAGGTGCAGGAGGTGTCAGGTCGAAGGCACGGTACCGCTCAGCCGACGTCGCGCCGGAGCCACGTCACCTCGGCGCCCTCGGCACCGCTGCGATAGGGCTCGAGTTCGTCGTCCCATGCCGTCCCCAGCGCCCGGTGGATTTCGGCGGCGGCGTCGGACGAGGCCAGGATGGCGCGCAGACGCATCTCTCCGACGACGACGTCGCCGTTCGCGCTGGCGCACCCCCGCCACAGTCCCAGCCGGGGAACGTAGCTGTAGCGCTCGCCGTCGACACCCTCGCTAGGATTCTCGGTGATCTCGAAGCGCAGCATCGGCCACACACTCAGAGCCTCCGCGAGGCGGCCGGCGGTGCCGACCGGACCGACCCAGTCGATGGAGGTCCGCAGCACGCCCACGTCGGCGGGCTGACCGATCCAGGTCAGTTCCGGGCGACTGCTCAGCGTGGCAGCCAGCGCCCATTCGATATGTGGACAGACCGCGGCGGGCGAAGAGTGGATATAGATCACCCCGGTCGTCACATCCGCGAACTGATTGGATACGCGCATAGATACACCTCCGGTTCGACGAGGACGTCTTCCCCAACGGCCTCTGCGCGAAGGTTTCTCCATGCGACTGGGAACAAGTGTGCTCCTGTTGCCAGTGTTTCGCCAGGAAACGAAAGAGGTTTATGTGAGTTCAGCGATTACCGAGTCACTCAGCGCAGGCCAGAGCGGTTTTGCCCAGTCTCCGAAGTCCCTATCGGTAAGTACCACAGATGCCGCGCCGAATTCGGGATCTACCCAGAGAAATGTCCCCGATTGGCCGAAATGCCCGAATGTACGGGAAGAATTCTTTGTGCCGGTCCAGTGCGGATTCTTCTCGCCGCGGATTTCGAAACCCAACCCCCAATCGTTGGGCTTGAACATTCCGTATCCGGGCACCAATCCGTTCAGCCCCGGAAACTGCACGTCGGTCGCCTCACCGAACAGCACGTCGGAGACGAGTGTCGGGGCCAGCAACTCCCCCGCGAACACGGCAAGGTCCGCGGCCGACGAACGGCCTCCGTGGCCCGCCGGACCGGGCAGGCTCGAGTCGCCCATCCCGAGAGGCTCGAACACCGCCTGGGTCACGTAGTCCGGGAACGCGATATCGCTCTCGGTGGCGATCAACTCACCGAGAACCTCGAAGCCCGCACTCGAGTAGATGCGCTTGCGCCCGGGTTCGGCTGCGACGGTGCGCTCTCCGAACGCCAGCCCCGACGCGTGGGCGAGCAGGTGCCGCACCGTCGATCCGGGCGGGCCTGCGGGCTGATCGAGTTCGATGGCCCCTTCCTCGATCGCCACGAGAGCCGCGTATGCGACGAGGGGTTTGGTCACCGAGGCCAGCGAGTACACCGCCCGCTGATCTCCGGTGGACGCAACCACGCCGCCGTCGCGAGTGACGACAGCGGCGGCGGCATGGTCGACGGGCCATTCGGATATCACTTCGAGACTGCGCACCGACCCAGGGTACGAGATGGTGGGCGCAGCAAGGTCACCAGTCGGCTTCTGTGTAGCGGATCACGCCACGGATGTTCTTGCCGTCGAGCATGTCCCGGTATCCGTCGTTGATCTGTTCGAGCGTGTACGTGCGGGTCACCATGTCCGCGAGGTTGAGCTGACCGGACTTGTAGAGGTCCAGCAACTGGGGGATGTCGACGCGGGCGTTGCAGCCACCGAAGATGTTGCCCTTGAGATCCTTCTGCAGCATGGAGAACAGGAACGAGTTCAGCTTGACGTCCATGTCCGACATGAAGCCCATGGCCGTGACGACACACTTGCCGCCCTTCGCGGTGAGCGTCAGCGCCGGGTCGACCAGGTCACCCTTCATCTCACCGACGGTGATGATCGTCTCCTGGCACATACGTCCCCAGGTGACCTCCATGATCGGCACGATCGCTTCCTCGATCGACGCGTAGGTGTGGGTGGCACCGAACTTCATGGCCTGCTCACGCTTCCACGGCACCGGATCGATCGCGAAGACGTAGCGGGCACCGGACGCGACCGCGCCCTGCAGCGCGCTCATACCTACGCCGCCGACACCGATGATCGCGACCGAATCGCCCGGCTTGACGTCGGCGATGTGCGTAGCCGAACCCCAGCCCGTCGGAACGCCGCAACCCACCAGGGCGGCGAGCTCGAACGGCACATCCTTGTCGATCTTGACGACCTGGCTCTGATTCACGGTCATGTACGGGGAGAACGTCCCGAGCAGGCACATCGGGATGACGTTCTGGCCGCGCGCCTGGATCCGGTAGCTGCCGTCGGAGATCGCCTGACCGCTGAGGAGTCCGGCGCCCAGATCGCACAGGTTCGAGTGTCCGCTCGCACACGACGGGCATCGTCCACACGCGGGAATGAAGGACAGCACGACGTGGTCGCCGACCTCGAAACCGACGACACCGTCGCCGACCTTCGTGATGACGCCGGATCCCTCGTGCCCGCCCATGACCGGGAAGGACGGCATGGGCGTCGCACCGGTGACGATGTGGTGGTCGGAGTGGCACATGCCGGCGGCTTCCATGCGGATCTGGACTTCACCCGCCACGGGATCGCCGAGCTCGATGTCCTCGACCGACCACGCTTCGTCGAGCCCCCACAGCACTGCACCCTTGGTCTTCATCTGACGCCCTCCATCGCATTGCAAGTTGTGCACGTGACGATAACCACATTCCTCCGTAATTGGAACAGGTTCTATAAAGCTTTCCGCGCGCATGGCGCGCTCCGCCCGCGACCCGGCGTCGGATATGGTGCTCTCATTGTGGAGAATGCAATTTCTGTCTAGCGTGATTGTCATGGCCGCAGTCCTCGGGACACGGGGCGGCGGCACCGAACAACGGAGGATGACCTATGACGACGAAGGCGCTCGCGCCCGACGTTTCGACCTGGCCGGCGGAGGACCCCCAACTCGTCGGCAGCCACTGCGCCGACTGCGCCGCCACCACCTGGCCGCAGCAACCGCGGTGCCCGCGGTGCAGCGGAGCGAACGTGTCGGAACTGCTGCTCCCCCGGCGCGGAACCCTGGTCGCCTGGACGACACAGGGATTCGTCCCGAAGCAGCCGTACGCCGGCAACGAAACCGCCGCCACCTTCACACCGTTCACGTTCGGCCTCGTCCAGCTCGGCGATGTCGTGCGGGTCGAGGCGCGGCTGACCGAGTCGGATCCCGCCGAGCTGCGGCCCGGCATGGAGCTCGAACTCACGTTCGTGCCGTTCTACGTCGACGAGGACGGGACCGAAATCGTCACGTGGGCGTTCGAGCCGATCTGACCAGCACACACCCGATCGAGGAGTCCTTGAAACTATGAACGACGTTGCCATCATCGGTGTGGGCCTTCACCCGTTCGGCAGATTCGGCACCAAGTCGGCCATCGAGATGGCGGCCGACGCAATTCAGCTCGCACTCGAAGATTCGGGTGTGGCGTGGCGAGACATCCAGTTCGGTATCGGCGGTAGCTACGAGGTCGACAACACCGACGCCGTGACCCGGCTGGTGGGCCTGACCGGCATCCCCTTCACCAACGTGTTCAACGCGTGCGCCACCTCCGCGAGTGCGATCGAACAGACCGCGGACGGCATCCGGTCCGGAAAGTACGACATCGGCATCGCCGTCGGCACCGACAAGCACCCGCGCGGTGCGTTCACCGCCGACCCCGCCATGCTCGGTCTGCCGGCGTGGTACGCCGAGAACGGCCAGTTCGTCACCACGAAGTTCTTCGGCATGAAGGCCAACCGCTACACCCTCGAGCACAACATCTCCCACGAGACGCTCGCCCGGGTCGCCGCCAAGAACTACCGCAACGGCGGACTGAACCCGAAGGCATTCCGGCGCACCGAATTCAGCGTCGAGGAGATCCTCGAATCACCCATGCTGAACTACCCGCTCACCGCCAAGATGTTCTGTGCTCCCGACGAAGGCGCTGCGGCAGTCATCATGTGCCGCGGCGATCTGGCATCGAAGTACACGGAGAACAAGCCGGTGTACCTGCGTTCCACCGCGATTCGTACCCGCACGTACGGCGCCTACGAGGTGCACGCAACGTGGGCAGCAGTGGACGAGGACGTCTCTCCGACCGTGTACGCCGCGAAGGCAGCCTACGAGGCGGCCGGCATCGGACCCGAGGACGTCGACATCGCGCAGTTGCAGGACACCGACGCCGGTGCGGAGGTCATCCACATGGCCGAAACCGGGCTGTGCGCCGACGGTGACCAGGAAAAGCTGATCGCGGAGGGCGCCACCGAGATCGGCGGTTCGCTGCCCGTGAACACCGACGGTGGTCTCATCGCAAACGGCGAGCCGATCGGCGCGTCCGGCATTCGCCAGGTGCATGAGCTCGTCGTGCAGCTCCGCGGCCAGGCGGGCGATCGCCAGGTGCCCGGAGAGCCCAAGGTCGGACTGGCCCAGGTCTACGGTGCCCCCGGAACGGCCGCCGCGTCGATCCTGTCCCTCTGATCGTGCGCGCTACGTAACTGCTGTTCGCAGCCGGAAAGGAGGCGACGCCGCCACAGCGGCGCCGCCTCTTTTTTCGTTCCCTCGAAGCCCGCGCGGCTTATTCGGGCACGCCGTCGAGGCGCAGTTGCGCGACCACCGCACGATGGTCCGATCCCGGCACACTCACCGTCTCCACCTCGGTCGCCGATCCACCTGCGACGAGAATGTGGTCGATGCCGACCACGGGCGGGATCCCTTTGTCGGTGGGGTAGGTGCGCAGATGCCCCGCACCCACCTGATCGGTGGCATCGCCGAAGCGGCCCGACAGTAATACCCGGAATTGCGAATGATCGTATGTCGCATTGAAATCGGCGCCCACGACAGCCGGGCGTGTCCCGGGTTCCTGCTCGAGAATGTCGTGCAGTCGGGACAGTTCGTCGGCCCACACGTCCGTGCCGACGACGGGCGGCACGGGATGGAAGGCGTAGACGCCGACCGGCCCGGCGCCCGGAATCTCCGCCGTCGCGGAGACCTGGCTCATCACGAACCCGTCGTACTCGACGGTGTCGGACAGCGGGTAGGCGCTCCAGATCCCCGTTCCGTTCGCGGCCGGCCCGGGCGAGAGATGCCGGTGAGGCAGCACTGTGCCGAGACCCGCTGCCTCCAGTGCCTCCAGTGCCTCCGGCGAGAGTTCGTCGACCGTGAGCAGTCCGATGTTCCGGTCGCGTACCTCGGTCACCACGGCAGCGGCGTCCACCCCTCCGAAGAGGATGTTCGTCTGCATCACGTGCACCACAGGGCCTTCAGCGGGGTCCGCGTCACCGATGTAGAGCGGCGCTTGGGTCGCCGCCGCACCCACGACGACCAGGCCCGCGACCGCCACTCCGGCCCGGTTCCCGAGAGCCGAGAACGCCAGGACACCGAACAGCGCGCACACCATCAGATAGGGCGCGCCCGACGCGGCGAGGACGAGAACTCGCGCCGACGACGGGCTGACATGCAACGCGATCCCGGTCGCACCGATCGAGGTTGCGACCCATGCACCCACTCCGATTGCCGCGCGCACCCACGTCGTCGTCACATCCGACAGACAAGCACGACGGTGTTCGTGCCGTGATGCCGGGTTGTGCTCGGCTGCCGGACGGGAATCTCTTGACAGCGCCGCGACCCCGCCGGATCATCATCGAGACACGTCGCCGATACCAGCGACAGCCGACAACACCGGAGTCGTCCCGTGCGCACAGGCATCGCTCTCGCTGGAATCCTCGGATCCATCGCCACCACAGCCGTTTTGGTCACCTGGATACCCGCATCCCAGCCCGCGTCGGCCACCCCGCTCTACGATTCGTATGTTGCGCTCGGGGATTCGTTCACCTCCGGTCCCGGTATTCCGCCCACGGTGTCGGAGGAGTGCGGACGGTCGGCCAGCAACTATCCGACCCTGGTCGCAGAGGTACTCAATGTCTCTCGTTTCGTCGACGTCTCGTGCGGAGGTGCGGTCAGCGGCCATCTGACGGAATCCCAGGCGACGTTCCGCGGCGTGGGTGTCCCACCCCAGTACGAGGCGCTGACGCCGGACACCGACCTGGTGACCGTGGGCATCGGCGGCAACGACATCGGACTCGTCCAACTCGCCGCGGGCTGCATCAATCTGCTGCCACCCCCCAATGGGCAGTCCTGCGCGGCGACGAACACCGCCGGTGGCGCCGACCGCGTCGACGCCGCGATCGACGCCTTCGTCCCCCGCTACAAAACGATCACCGCGGAGATCCGGCAACGCTCACCGGATGCGAAGATCGTCTTCGTCGGCTATCCCACGGCTGTCCGCGACGGCGGGTGTTTCCCGGAGCAGCGGTTGTGGCCCGAGGACGCGACCTATCTCCAGAACAAGCTGGACCGGTTGAACAGTGCCATGCGTCAGCAGGTGCAGGAATCGGGTGCCGAGTTCGTCGATCTGACCGGATCGACGGTCGGGCACGATGTGTGCGCCGATCCCGACACCAGGTGGATGGAAGGCTTGTCGCCCGTCGCCGAAGCGATCCCGCTGCATCCCAACGCCGCCGGGCATCGCAATGCGGCGGATCAGGTTGTGGCGTCTCTGCTGAAGTGACACCGACGCGCCGCCCGCGTGTGCCGCACTAGCCGAGAGAGGCGTGCACGGCAGCGGCCAGAAGAGCGGCGACCGTCTGGCGCATCACGGCTGTGGCGTCGGGAACGGCGAGGCCGTATTCGTCGCGCAGCACCGACCACGACGCCCACGTACTGGCGATTCCGAGCGCCTGGACCGCCTGCGTACGACGCGCCGACGGAAGAGGCGACAGTTCTCGGGCGAACAGCGCCTCGATTTCGTCCGTCACGCGCCCGATGTGCCGCAGCCGATTGGTCCGGAGTTCCCGCGAGTACGGCTCCCGCAACCCTGCCGCCCGCGCGTACGGAGCAATGAACTCGAGCAGTCTCGCGCGCTGCGCGCAGAATTTGTCCACCCGCTGCGGAAGATCGAGGTCGGGCGGCACCGGTACGAACATCGCGTCCTGGCGACTGAGCAGTTCGGCACCGGTGGTTCCGAACAGCGTTTCCAGATCGCTGAAGTTGGCCCACAGCGAGCGCAGGGAAATACCCGCGTGCTCCGCGATCTGCGCGCCGGTGGGCTTGAGTTCTCCCGCCTCGATCAGGGCGATATGCGCGTCGATCACGGCGCGCCGGGTGCGCTCCCCGCGTGCGGTCCGCCCGTCCGAGGTGCTGGTCACTACCGATTCCTCACTTGCGTCGTTCGTGTACTGCTGTGCTGCATTCTGCCAGTGCCTACGAGGGTGCTTGCCGGCCGCACGAAGCGGTGCGCACCGACTCTCATGCGGACGGGACCGTGAGCCCGCCACCGTCCACCGACAAGACCTGGCCGGTGACCCAGGAGGCATCGTCCGACACGAGGTACGCGACCGCCGACGCCACATCCGACGGCACACCGAGCCGTCGCATCGGATATCGCGCCGCAACCTGCTCTTCCCGTCCCTCGTAGAGCGCGGCCGCGAACCGCGTCTTCACGACGGCGGGTGCGACGGCGTTGACGCGGATGGTCGGTCCGAGTTCGGCGGCGAGAGACCGGGTGAGCTGGTTGAGCGCCGCCTTGCTGACGCCGTAGAACGCGATTCCCGGCGCGTGGGAGAACGAGGACACCGACGAGATATTCACGACCGCACCACCTTCGGTGGCCGCCTTGGCGAAGCGCTGCGTCCACGAGAGGGCACCGAGCACGTTCACCTCGAGGATCTTGCGGGCAGCGTCGAGGTCGAGATCGGACAGGGGCCCGTAGACGGGGTTGGTGCCGGCGTTGTTGACGAGGATGTCGACTCTGCCGAAGCGGTCGACGGCCGTGGCGATCGTGTCGTCCCTATGCGCGGAATCGTGCACCTTGCCGGCCACGCCGCACGCGACATCGGTTCCCAGTGCTGTGACCGCCTCGGCGAGAGGCTCCGGCGAGCGCGCCGTGAGCACCACCCGTGCGCCCTCCGCCACGAGACGTTCGGCAATTCCGAATCCGATTCCCCGGCTGCTCCCGGTCACTACCGCGACCCGGCCCTCGAGCCGGCCCGGGGTCCCGGCGATGGGTACGACCACCGTCACGACTCCTCTCTCGAAAACGATCCCTCCGGACAGTAGGAACATACACTCGGAGTGTTGTAACCTGTCGCTGAAAAGTGACGTCGATCTCACCGAGACCCGGCAGAACGCCCGAAAGGCCGGAGAAGGCCCGAGAGAAAGTGCACCCGCTGTGCAATCAATCGTTACCCCGAGTGAACCTCCGGACCGCCTCCGTCTCGAGGGCATCGAAGTCCGTTTCGGTGGCCTCGTCGCACTCGAGAACGTGTCGCTCCAGGTGCCGGCCGGCTCGGTCGTCGGCGTCATGGGACCGAACGGCGCAGGCAAGACGACGTTGTTCAACGTCGTCTGCGGGTTCCTGCGCCCGCACGCCGGGACACTGACCCTCGACGGCCGGCCGGTACGCCCCGCCCCGCACCGCCTCGTCCGGCATGGAGTGGCGCGCACCCTGCAGGGACTCGGGCTCTTCGGTGGGCTCACCGTTCTCGAAAATGTCGCCGCAGGAGCGTCGGTGTCGCACCGCGCGTCGTTCGTCACCAGCCTGCTCGGGTTGCCGTACGGCGCCCGCACCCAGCTCGCCGCCCGCAGTTCCGCCGCGACACTGCTCGACGAGTTCGGGATCGGAGAGTACGCACAGGCACTCCCGCCGGCACTCCCCTACGCGGTCGCCAAGAAGGTCGCGCTCGCGCGCGCTCTGATCTCCGATCCCACATTGCTTCTTCTCGACGAACCGGCAGGCGGTCTCGACAGCAGCGACATCGAAGAGTTGGGGACTCTGATCCGCCAACTGCCTTCGCGCGGCGACGGATCGCGTTCGGTGATGCTCGTCGAACACAACGTCGACCTGATCATGTCGGTGTGCGACCACATCGTCGTGCTCGACTTCGGCAAGGTGATCGCCGCGGGGACCCCCGACGAGATCCGTGCCGATCCGCTGGTCGCGGCGGCCTACCTCGGCGGAAAAGAGGCAGCGTGACCGCTCCGTTGCTCCGGATCGAAAACCTCACCGGCGGATACGGTCCCGTACCGGTCCTGCACGAGGTGAGCTTCGACGTCCCGTCCGGCACCATCGCCGCTGTCGTCGGCGCCAACGGCGCCGGGAAAACAACCTTGCTGCGCGCACTGTCGGGAATGCTGCCGGCGGTCCAGGGTTCGATCAGCGTGTCGGGGACGTCCGTGCTCGGTGTCCCGACGGAGAAACTCGTGCACCACGGGGTTGCCCACGTACCCGAAGGGCGCGGCGTGATCAGCGAACTGACCGTCGAGGAAAATCTGCGTCTCGGCGGACTGTGGCGCAAGGACCGCGCCGACACCACTCGCGCCATTGCCGAGATGTACGAGATGTTCGAGCCCCTCGCCCGGCGCCGGACCAGCAGCGGCCATCAACTCTCCGGCGGCGAACGGCAGATGCTCGCGATCGGCCGGGCCCTGGTCGCGCGGCCCTCGCTGCTCCTGCTCGACGAACCCTCGCTCGGTCTCGCGCCGCGCATCGTCGACCTGATCATGTCGGTCCTGCGCGACCTGCGGGACCGCACCGGCCTGACGGTGGTCCTCGTCGAGCAGAACGTGCACAGTGCGCTTCCGATCGCCGACCAGGCGATCGTGCTGGCACTGGGCCGCGTCGTCGTCGCCACCTCGGCCGCGGAACTCGTCATGGACAGCGACTTCCGCACCGCGTACCTGGGCTTCTGAGGAGCAACCGATGGACAGATTCCTGTTTCTCACCGTGGACGGTCTCGCGCGCGGTGCCGTCTTCGCAGCGTTCGCACTCGCGCTCGTGCTGATCTGGCGCGGTACCCGCGTGATCAACTTCGCGCAGGGCGCGATGGCTGCGGCCACCACCTACATCGCCTATTCGGTGACGTCGGCGACCGGTTCGTACTGGTACGGACTGCTCGCCGCCGTCGTGAGCGGCTTCCTCCTGGGTGCCCTCGTCGAGCGAGTGCTGATCCGCCGCCTCGACCACAGCCGCCCACTGGCCGCGGTGATCGTCGCGCTGGGCCTCGTGATGGTGATCCACGCCGTACTCGGCATGATCTACGGCAACGACTTCCGTCCCATGCAGTTGCCGTTCAGCCGCGACCCGCTGCGGGTCGGGACGGTTCCGCTGCTGTCTCCGTACGACGTGTTCGTCTTCGCTGCGGTGGGTGTCGTGGTCATCGGCCTCGCCCTGCTGTTCACCCGTACCGATCTCGGCCTGAAGATGCGGGCCTCGGCGTTCGCTCCGGACGTCTCGCGACTGCTCGGGGTGAAGGTCTCGGCGATGCTCACCCTCGGGTGGGCTCTGGCCGGCGCAGTCGGCGGGCTCGCGGCCCTGCTCGTCGTACCCACCGAACTCGGGCTCAACCCGCACGCAGTGGATCTCGTGTTCATCTTCGCCTTCACCGCAGCGGTGATCGGCGGTTTGGACAGCCCCGTGGGCGCGGTGCTCGGCGGGCTCGCGACAGGGTTGCTGCTGAGTTTCGTCAGCGGCTACCTCAGTGGAAGCATCGCGCCGATCGCGGTACTTCTGATGCTGCTGGCGGTGCTTCTGCTGCGGCCCCAAGGCATTTTCTCCGGCGTCGCCGCCAGGCAGGTCTGACCATGCACACTTCCCGCTTCGATTCGTTTGCCGTGCGCGCCGCGGTGGTGGCCGGTATCGCCGTCGCCGTCATCGCGATCATCTTCGTACTGCCCCCCTTCCGGAACTACCAGTTGGCGACCATCGCGGCCTATCTGTGCGCGACAGCCGGGCTGACAGTGCTCATCGGCCGCAACGGTCAGCTCTCGCTGGGGCACGGAGCGCTGATGGCGTGCGGGGCATACTCGTTCGCGCTGACCTCCAACGCGATGGGCGACGCCGGGGTCACCGGGATTTCGGTGCTGCTCGTGCCGCTCGTCGCTGCCGTGCTCGTGACCTCCGTCGTCGGGATCGTCGTCGGGGCTGCCGCCGCACGGCTTCACGGCCCCTACCTGGCGGGCTTGACGCTCGCGCTGGTCGTCGTGATCCCGTCGATCACCACCACGTTCTCCAGTGTGCTCGGCGGCGACCAAGGACTGTGGGCGTATGTGGAGGGACCGCCGAGCAGCATCGCAGCGGCGTTCACCGTCGAACAGTGGCAGGCCATGATCGCCGTGGTCGCCGCGGCCCTCACTGTGCTCGCGCTGTCGAATCTCATTGCCGGAGACTTCGGCCGCCGCATGCAGGCCGTGCGCGACGACGAGATCGCCGCTCGCCTCGCGGGTATCGACGTCGCCCGCACCAAGATCACCACATTCGTGGTGAGTGCCGGTGCCGCCGGCCTCGGCGGCGGTGTCCTCGCCATGGTCTCCCAGAGCGCGTCCCCGGGCGCGTTCGGTGTCACCTTCTCCCTGTTCCTGCTGATGGGCGTGGTGATCGGCGGGCTCGGCTCTCTTCTCGGCGCCGTATGGGGCGCGGTGCTTCTGGTCGTGCTCCCCGCACTCGTAGCCGCCCTCACCGACACGCTCGAACTGTCCCCGTCCCTCGCCGAACGTCTGGACGGCAACCTCGCGATCGCGGTCTTCGGCGTCGCCGTCATCCTCATCGTGATGCTCGCGCCCGCCGGCCTCCAAGGTCTGTTCAGCGCAGCAGTCCGCCGTCTCCGGCCGCGCACCGGTAAGCCACGACACGGGCGCGGTCCCGATTCCACTTCCGTCTCCACCCCACCGAAAGCAGAGGCCAGCATATGAAAACAGGTCGGCGACAAAAACTTTCCCTCGTCGCTCTCGTTGCGACGACGGCCGTGACGCTTGCCGCGTGCGGCAGCGGCAGCACCGCGTCGACAGGGGCCTCCGGTGAAGGAGACACCACCGGTGTCACCGACACCTCGGTGCTGGTCGGCACCCACATGCCACTGACCGGGCCGGCCGCCGCCGGTTACTCGAAGATCCCTCCCGCCACCCAGGCGTACTTCGACTACGTCAACGAACAAGGCGGCGTCAACGGCCGCACCATCGAGTACAAGGCACTCGACGACGGCTACAACCCGTCCAACACCCAGCAGGTCGTGCGCGAACTGGTGCTGCAAGACCGCGTGTTCGCGCTGCTCGGCGGTCTCGGGACACCCACCCATTCCGGTGTGCTCGACTTCCTCAACACCAATAATGTTCCCGACCTGTTCGTCGCGTCCGGTTCGCGGATCTGGAACCAGCCCGACAAATACCCGAACACGTTCGGATTCAACGCCGACTACACCGTCGAAGCCAAGATCATGGCTCAGTACGTGAAGGACAACCTCCCCGGCAAGAAGGTGTGCACCCTCGGGCAGGACGACGACCTGGGTGGCGACTACCTGGCGGGAGTCGAGCAGATCGTCGGTGCCGACGCGGTGGTCGAGAAGCAGTTCTACGCCACCAGCAATACCAACGTCGCTCCGCAGATCGGTGCGCTCCAGGCCGCGGGTTGCGAGGTCGTCATGCTCGCAACGATTCCCGGCTTCACCGCCCTCGCGATCGGCACCGCGGGCCGACTCGGATTCCGGCCGCAGTGGACCACCGCCTCGGTCGGTGGCGATTACCTGACCCTGTCCAAGACCCTCGGTGACGCAGCCCCGCTCGCGGAAGGATTGCTCAGCACCAATTACCTGCCGTCGCACTTCAGCCAAGACGACGAGTGGACCACCAAGTTCCGGGAGATCAACACCAAGTACAACAACGACGCCGAGTTCGACGGCAACGTCGTCTACGGGATGTCGATGGCGCACACGTTCGTTCAGGCGCTCGAAGCAGCGGGTGAGAATCCCACCCGCGAATCGATCGTCGAGGCCGTCCGGTCGAGCGACTTCACGGGCCCGAACCTCGTGCCGTTCCGGTTCTCCGAGGACGATCACTCCGGTGCCGGGGGCGCACGGGTCAACCAGGTCACCAACGGTGTCCAGGAGTACTTCGGCCCCGCGTACACCACCACCGACGCTCTCGGCGATCCGGTCGTGGAGTACCGAGCGGAATAGCGAACACCGGCAGTCGAGCCGCGGCTGCCGACACCCCCCCAGACGGCGTCGGCCGGGCAGCGTACGAGGATGCCCGGCC